>NZ_JAUSTY010000005.1 GCF_030813115.1 Bacillus horti
GTGAGGGTTAGTTTCATATTGCCCAAAAACATATATCACTTATACTTGGTGTGTTAATTTTCAGGGTAGAAAGTATAAAATTTGATACCATGTTTCCTTCAAATTTTATACTTTCTGACGGCAAGAAAAGCTTCCTCTAATGATGGACTAGACGACTTCTTCGAGAGGGCTTCAATAGAAGCTTTTCTTATACCTTTTTCTCAGCTCTATATAAGCGATAGCCTATCTCTTGAGCGTGTGTCATGGTCAACAGCTGATGCTTTTGCTGGATATGCTCTAGTTGTGGATGGAGAGTCTTTGAAGGGTTTAGATCCATAGGCTCTATTGATTGAGAAGGAGCAGTAGCCTTAGCAAGAGCACTGGCAACAGATTCTCCTCCACGCACCTCACTTTTGGTAAATCCAGCGTCTATTAATAACTTAAGCCACTCCTGTTCTGTTGGTATATGCTCAATGTTATAGAAGCTTTTAAATTCATCTAGCTTTTTTCCGATACTGGGGGACTCAGCTGTCATTTCTAAAAGTATGAGAGCTCCATTTGGCTTTAATACTCGGTATAATTCTTTAATGCTTTGAGGGACTGAGGTGAAAATAAGGACAGATTCGGTAATAACAAAGTCAAAGCTATGCTGTTCAAACGGAAGCTGTTGTACATCTCCTTGTACGGAATGGATCGATAGTCCATCTCGTGAAAAACGCTGTGTAGCTTTCTCAAGCATCGTCTCATTATGATCAATAACTGTTACTTTACAACCATATTGAGACGCAATATAGGATGCTGTCTGCCCCGTTCCACAGCCTGCATCAAGTAGTTCTGTATGGGGGTGGAGCCTCTCTTGTTCTAAAAATTGCTTTGTAAACCCGAAGCCACCAGGATGTGCTCCCCCAATGCCAAGCTGTGCTAGATAAGTCTCATACAAACTCGATTCCATAAGTCCTCCTTATACTTGAGTCATTGATATAGTTTACGCACCTCCCTGTTCAATTTGTTCCAGTATATTTTTGTTCCATCATGTTATTGTGTAATCATTCAGCTGATTGCTTTACTAGCGCTATCGAAGTATGCTATATTTTCAATGAATTGTTAGCATTGAAACGTAAGAGAATAAAACTTGAATAGTGATGTACTAGGAGGAAAAGCTGTGAGTCGATTTGATTTAGATAAAATAGAGAAGGCAGTAACGATGATTCTAGAAGGAATTGGAGATGATCCAAGCAGAGAGGGAATAGTGGATACTCCAAAACGCGTAGCTAAAATGTATGCTGAGGTGTTTGCGGGGTTAGAGCAGGATCCAAAGGAGTATTTTGATGTTGTTTTTGGAGAGGATCATGAGGAACTGGTTCTTGTTAAGGACATTCTTTTTTACTCGATGTGTGAGCATCATTTAGTGCCCTTCTATGGAAAGGCCCATGTAGGCTATATTCCTCGCGGTGGGAAGGTTACTGGTCTGAGTAAGCTTGCTAGAGCTGTTGAAGCTGTAGCTAGAAGACCTCAGCTGCAGGAGAGAATTACAACAACAGTTGCTGAAGCTATTGTGGACAAGCTTGATCCACATGGAGTCATTGTAGTTATTGAAGCAGAGCATATGTGCATGACTATGCGTGGAGTGCGTAAGCCTGGAGCCAAAACAATTACATCGGCCGTGCGTGGCTGTTTTGAGCATGATGCGGCAGCTCGCGCTGAAGTAATGAGTCTGATCAAAAATTAAGCTACTGATAGAATAATCATTTGTATGAAGGAGGATTGGAAGGTGGAAAAAGCTAATGATTTTCTCGTGATCAAGGCTCAGGAAAACGGAGTCAATGTTATTGGGTTAACTCGAGGAAAAGACACTCGCTTTCATCATTCAGAAAAGCTGGATAAGGGCGAGGTCATGTTTGCTCAATTTACAGAGCACACGTCAGCCGTTAAAGTTAGAGGTAAAGCAGAGATTCATACACCATATGGGGTTATTTACTCTGAAAAGCCAGAAACCTGAGCATGCTCAATAACGTTGTCATGTAAGTGAATAGTAGATAATGAATGACTAAAGGAAGCTTCGATTCGAAGCTTTTCTTAGTTTTACTAACAGAATTTATAAAATTTGATACAATGTTTCTTCAAATTCTGACTGCATGTAAAAGCTTCCTCTAATGATGGACTAGACAACCGCTTCGAGAGGGCTTCGATAGAAGCTTTTCTTAATCTGATCTTTTGTTCCTCTTTTCATACGTCTATTTTCCTATAGATCTGGAATAGATATTACGGAGGAGGGAGATCTATTGAAAGTAATAAAAGGATTGACAATAGCGACATGTATGGCTTTAGGTCTTGGCTGGATTTTTGCCTTTTTTTCTGATGAAGGTCTTGGCTTCACGCAAAATATGATTTCTCGTGCTGAACAGCCCGTCTTTATAAATCAGCAGCCTATAATTCTTTCAAAAAAGACGCTTGTTTCTTTTATGAAGTCTATTCCGATGGAGTTTAGCTATAAGCAAATGGAGATTGAGGGGAACTCTCTATTTATCAAAGCCCATGTTTCCCTTGATGGCTCATCTAGCCATCAATTTATGCAGCAGCAAACGATCTTTAAAGACGCTTACACCTTGCTTGATTCAGTCTATCATGCCTCTACAAATATAGAGCATGTCTATATCCGTTTCATCCACTTTTCAGAGTCGCAAAATAGACTGCTGCTTTCCGTTGAAAGTGAACGTACTTCTTTTCTAGCAAATCCTCTCGACACAGATCAGCAGTTGGATATAGCGCATGGGCCTTATGAGGAACAGATTCTGCAGAGTACAAGGACAATATTTGGAACGGGATGGGAGTTTGATGACCTTAAATAATCTGTTTTTTCGGAGAAAAGCGGATTAGATGGAGGAATTCGAGCATATTTGGTATACTTGGTTCAGATGATAAAATGCTACATGTTTCACATAAAAGCTTGGATGTTTAATGATTAGTGCGGAGGATTAAGATGATATTAGCTCAATCACAGTATAGTCAGGTATTACAGCAGTTGATTAGGGAGGTTCAAGAGCGAGCGTTCCATCCATTTGTACAGGAGTATGTAACATATCCACCAATAAATAAACTACAGCTTCATTTGACCTACCTGTTTTTAACTAGCATTGGTGTGAGTGAGAGGCAAAAGAGTATCATCGTAAAATCTCAGCTTTTTGTACAGCTCGGACTTGATACTCATGATGATGTACCGATCGTCACTCAGGAGGAACAGGCGGTTACAACTCGGCAATTAACTGTGTTATCTGGTGATTACTTTAGTAGCTACTACTATCTGTTTCTCGCTGAGCATAATGAGATAGACTTGATACAAAAATGGGCAAAGGCGATACAGGAAATGAATGAGTTAAAAATGGAGCTACATGTCAATAAAGCAGTGTTCTCCGAAACGGAGTATCGTTATAAGCTAGACAAGCTTAAAGCGCTTTTAACGGAGCATGTCCTAAGCTGGTTCCAAGCAGAGGAAAAATGGTTTCAAATGAATAGTCTGCTGACTCAATTGTCTTTTTGGAAGGATATAGACGAAAATGAGCGGCAAATAGATGGCTTACTTGCAGAGATAAATGCACTTCTTAAAGGCTTTTCTTCTGAAAGCATTCAGAATGAATTATCCCTTTGGCTAGATGGATCACAAACAACCCACTCTTGTTAAAGGTGTAAGTGAAATTCCTGCACAAGCTATTCTAGACATAAGCGAAAAGATGGAGAGAGAAGAAATGACAAAACAGAATCAAAGTAAGGAACAATTTGTTCATCAAGTATTTGAAAATATTGCTCCTAAGTATGATTTCATGAACTCATTATTAAGCTTTCGCCGTCATAAAGCATGGCGGAAATTTACGATGAAGAAATTGAATGTCCAACCTGGTGAAAAAGCGATGGATGTTTGCTGTGGGACAGGCGATTGGACGATTAGCCTAGGACAAGCGGTCGGCTCGAAAGGTGAGGTCATTGGCCTAGATTTCAGTCAAAATATGCTTGATATTGGGGAAGAAAAACGCAAAAAAGAGGGTAACCTAGAGCATGTTCAATATATCCATGGCAATGCGATGGATCTACCTAGCAAGGATCATTCCTTTAATTATGCTACGATTGGATTTGCCTTGCGTAATGTCCCTGATATTAAAAAGGTTTTGAGTGAAATGAAGCGTGTTGTAAAACCCGGGGGAATGGTTGTTTCACTAGAGCTATCAAAGCCGATATTTGCTCCATTTAAATGGGTTTATTATGCCTACTTTAATTATATTCTGCCTCTTCTAGGGAAGCTGTTCGCTAATCGCTATGAGCAGTATAGCTGGTTGCCTGAATCCTTAAAGAGCTTTCCTGATAGCAGGGAATTAGCACGAATCTTTGAAGAGGTTGGCCTTGAAAGGGTAGAAACGTATCTTTTCTTCGGAGGCATTGCTGCTCTTCATATTGGCTATAAGAAGGACGAAGAGGTGTAGGTGTGAACAAATTTAAAGTTATTCTAGAAATGATCAAGTTTGAGCATACAATATTTGCTCTACCCTTTGCCTTTGTTGGGGCTATCCTAGGGACCCAAATTGCTTTTCAAGCGGGTGATGGTATCCATGCTTCTAGCTGGCCAACATGGGGGCAGATTTTTTGGATTGTGCTGGCTATGGTCGGTGCAAGAAGTGCAGCTATGGCTTTGAACAGGCAAATTGATCGCTTTATAGACGCTAAGAATCCTAGGACTAGTACAAGAGCTATTCCTGCAGGGAAGATAACGAGTAAGGAAATCCTTCTTTTTATCGCTGGTTCCTTCATTCTTTTATTTGTTTCCGCTTATATGCTTAATCCACTAGCTGTTAAGCTTCTTCCTGTAGCCGTGTTTTTTCTTGTGCTTTACTCCTATACCAAAAGGTTTACGTGGGCCTGCCACTATATACTGGGGATAGCGATCGCTTTAGCCCCGTTAGGAGGCTGGGTGGGAGCAACGGGTACTCTTCATTGGGAGTCCGTACTGCTTTTTCTAGCTATTTTGTTCTGGACAGCAGGCTTTGATATTATTTATGCTACACAGGATACCGAGTTTGATAAAAAGGCTAACCTTTACTCCATTCCTAGTTACTTTGGTGTTGCTAAAGCGTTATGGATATCAAGGGTTTCTCATGTGCTAGCAGCAGGACTTTTATTTTCATTATATTTCTTTACTCCCCTAGGGTGGATTTATCTGATAGGCTGCTTTGTCGCAGCAGGAATCCTGATATATGAGCATTCCTTAGTAAAGGCTAATGACTTATCAAAGGTTGATGTGGCCTTCTTTACCATGAATGGAATACTTAGTGTAGTTATTTTTGTATTTACTATAACAGATTTGGTGATCTTACAATGACAAACAATGTAAAGGAACAAACAACACAACTAACACAGAAGCAGGGAATAGCAGGTGAGCGTAATCAAAGAATTTTTGCTGTTGGTATTACCGGGGCCAGTGGTGGCATATATGGAGTTCGTCTAACTCAAAACCTTCTAAGCCTAGGACATAAGGTTCATTTAATTATTACTGAAGCAGGCTGGCAGGTTTTTAAAGAAGAGCTTGAGCTTGATACGTCTAATCGTGAACAAGTGATTGAAGAGCAGTTTTTAGCGTATGGCGGAGAGCTGCACTATCATACTTTGCGTGATTTTAACGCACCTATAGCTAGTGGTTCATATCAATGCGAAGGAATGATTATCATCCCTTGCTCTATGGGCACTTTATCAGGTATAGCACATGGTGCTTCAGGTAATCTTTTGGAGCGGGCTGCTGATGTTATGCTTAAAGAGGGTCGAAAGCTTATCCTTGTTCCGAGAGAGACCCCTTTAAATCAGATTCACCTAGAAAATATGCTAAAGGTTACCCAAGCAGGAGGAAAAATTTTACCTGCCATGCCAGGTTACTATCACCTGCCAAAAACGATGGATGATTTGATCAATTTCTTGGTTGGAAAAGCGTTAGATTCCTTACAGGTTGAACACAACCTATTTAAACGCTGGGGGGAGGAGTAAAATGCTAAAGGTCGGAAAAATCAATTATGCAAATGCCCTTCCCGTTTATTTTTCGCTTCCCATTGATCAATTAAAGGAACGCATGGCTTTTGTGTCAGAGGTACCTGCTAGCTTAAATAAAAAGATGCTGACTGGAGAGCTTGACGCTGGACCAATCTCTTCTTTTGCCTATGCTCTCAACAGTAAGCAATATCTTGTACTTCCTGATCTGTCTGTAAGTAGTAAAGGGAAAGTAAGGTCGATCTTCTTATTTTCAAAAAAACCGATTCATGAGCTTAATGGGGCCTCTATCGCTTTGACTTCAAGCTCGGCTACATCTATAGCTTTATTAAAGGTTATTTTAAAGTCTTTTATTCAGATTGATGTTACCTACCAAACGATGACTCCTAGCCTAACAGAGATGCTGCAGGAGCATGAGGCAGCACTGTTAATTGGAGATGATGCCATACGAGCGAATTGGCAGGAGCCAGACCTATATACGTATGATTTAGGAGAGCTTTGGCATAAGTACACAGGTAAAAGGATGACCTTCGCTGTTTGGGTTGTTCAAAAAACGGTAGCTTCCTCTAGATCCGTTTTGATAGAGGAGCTTTCACAAGCTTTTATAGAAAGTAAACGGATAACTGTACAAAATAGGCAACCCCTAGTTGAGGAGGCTTGCCGCATGTATGGGGGAAGCTTTGCCTTTTGGGATCAATACTTTGCTGGTTTGTCCTACGATTTTACTAAGGATCATATTGATGGTCTTGAAACATTCTATGAGCTGTCCTATCAAAATGGTTTGCTTCCAGAGCCAAGCAAGGTTGAGTTGTGGCAGCCGAACAAGGTAATATGTAAATAGAGATGGCAAGCTGAAAATAGAGATTAAGGTGGAACATAATGAACTTATTAGATATTTATAAAGAACTTAAATCAGATATCCAGTTCATTGAGGATGAGCTGAGCCACTCTCTAGATACGTCTCAAGCTGTATTACAGGAATCATCTGTTCATTTGCTTCATGCTGGGGGAAAAAGAATCCGCCCTGTTTTTGTGTTGCTAGGGGGAAAAAATGGAGAATACAACCTTGAACGGCTAAAGCATGTTGCCGTTGCTCTAGAGCTGATTCATATGGCTACACTTGTTCATGATGATGTTATAGACCATGCAGATACAAGAAGAGGGCAGCTAACCGTAAAAGCGAAGTGGGATAATCGAGTGGCCATGTACGCTGGTGATTATATTTTAGCGAAATCTATCGAGATCATCTGTAAGCTGAAGGATGCTAGAATTCATCATATTCTTGCTAAATCCATTAATGAGGTGTGCTTGGGAGAGATTGAGCAAATTAGATCCTTATACAATTGGGATCAGAACCATAGAACTTATTTTTTGCGTATTAAAAGGAAAACAGCTTTACTTATGGCCGTCTGCTGTCAGCTTGGTGGATTAGCCTGTGACGTTTCAGAAAAGCAGAGCAAGGCTCTCTATTATTTCGGATACTATGTTGGCATGGCCTTTCAAATTACCGATGATATACTGGATTTCACAGGAACAGAAAAGCAGCTAGGAAAACCAGCTGGGAGTGACTTGCTCCAAGGTAATATTACCCTACCTGTATTAGAAGCGTTTAAGCAGGGGGATACCCGTCAGTTAGTGATTAAAGAAATGGAGCAGCCAAAGCCTGATATGCCCTATGTGATTAAGCTGATTAAAAAAAGTGGTGGCATTGATCAAGCCAAGCAGGTCGCCCAAAAATATCTAGCCAAAGCAAGACAGGCCCTTGAAGCTTTAGAAAATTCACGCAGTAAAGAAATGTTCCTCAAGATTACACAGTTTATTGAAAAGAGGGATTTTTAAGTCTGTTCTCTGTTCTCATAATGACTTTTCATGAGAAAAAGATGGACCACAAAAACTAATCCTACGAAATTTGTAAGCGTTTATTGTTTTTCAGAAGTGTTTTTGATACAATTTCAAGTGGTGTGATGAATCATACAAATTATGTATACATATGATTAGGAGCTGACAAGTATGGAAAAAACATTTTTAATGGTTAAGCCTGACGGTGTTCAACGTAACTTAATCGGTGAAATCGTGCAACGTTTTGAAAAGAAGGGCTATCAATTAGTAGGAGCTAAGCTTATGCATATCTCCAAGGAGCTTGCTGAGGAGCATTATGGTGAGCATAAAGAAAGACCTTTCTTTGGTGAGCTTGTAAGCTTTATTACATCCGGTCCTGTATTTGCTATGGTATGGCAGGGAGACAATGTGATTAAGGTAGCTCGTGAGATGATGGGTAAAACAAATCCTGTGGATGCAGCACCTGGGACAATCCGTGGTGACTATAGTGTACAGGTAGGCATGAATATTATTCACGGCTCTGATTCTCCTGAAAGTGCGGAAAGAGAAGTTAATCTTTTCTTTAACGAGAGTGAGCTTGTAAGCTACGCAAAAGATATCAATAAATGGGTATAAAATAGCTCGAAATAGATGTAATTTGTAAAATTGAATCGAAAAAAGTCCGTTTTCGGGCTTTTTTTTTTGATTAATCATGATATATTTAGGATAGGTTTAAAAGGGGGAAGGTCGGTTGGAGGATCAGGATTTTATCAGTTTTATACATAATGTCAAAGCTAAGTCAGGTATTGACCTCAGTTTATATAAAGAAGCTCAGATGAAACGAAGACTTACATCCTTAAGAGAAAAAAGAAATTATAAAACCTTTGGTGCCTACTTCGAGGCGTTACATAAGGATTCTTCGCTATTTACTGAGTTTTTAGATAAAATGACGATTAACGTATCTGAGTTTTTCCGGAATTATAATCGTTGGGAGGTTCTTGAGAATAAAATCCTTCCACAGCTCTATAAAGAAAATCCTAAGCTAAAGGTTTGGAGTGCAGCCTGTTCAACAGGTGAGGAGCCATATTCTTTGGTCATGCTAATGAATAAGTTTAAGCCTTTAGCTGACATAAAGGTTATAGCTACAGATCTTGATGAAAATGTCCTCAAGAAAGCCAAGCAGGGCACATATATTGAACGGGCCTTGCAAGGTGTTCCGAAGGAATATGTTAATAAATATTTTAAACAGGATGATTGGCAGTTTAAGATATCTAATGAAATTAAAAGCAGAGTGCAATTCTCAAAGCAGAATCTTCTTTCAGATAAGTTTGAGGAAAAATTTGATCTCATATTATGTCGGAATGTGATGATCTATTTTACGGACGAGGCTAAGGCAACTTTGTATGATAAGTTTTCAAAGGCTCTTAGGCCAGGTGGGGTTTTGTTTGTCGGAAGCACGGAGCAAATTTTTCATCCAGATCAATTTCAGCTAGAATCAGTAGATACGTTTTTTTACCGCAAAACCAATAGGTAAACCAAGTAAGGAGAATGTATGGTTATTGAAGTGATTTGTATCATGTTTCTATCGTATCTGTTTTATAGACAAGGGATAAGGCAATTATTTAAAAGTCGATTATTAAAGGATATGAAAGCTGATTTTTTTGCCTACTCCTTTTTAATGATAACAGGTCTATTGTTAGGCACATTATCTAGCTTTGCCGTACTGTGGTTATTGGTAGAGGTATATCATCCTGTTCTACAGGTTGTCGTCGCTTCTTTGTGCTCTATTTTCATTGGTGAGTTCCTCTACCGTAGGAATAAGTATCTTATTAAGAAAACATTGCCCCAATCTAAAAATAGTAAGTAAGCTCCTCTGAGGGAGCTTTTTTGCTAACTTATAAGAAAGACTAGTATTTACTGGGGCTGGGTAGAGTTAAGCTTTTCTTCAAGAGTTGAATCATATATAATGAGAAAATATCATCTATTATTTTTATTACTTAGACGCTTTAAAGAAGGGAAGTGTGAAGCGAAATAAAACCTGAAATAAAGCAAGGGGGAGTCATAGCATGAGATATTTAACGGCTGGAGAATCACATGGTCCACAATTGACGGCTATCATTGAAGGTGTTCCTGCTTTTCTACCGATAACTACGGCAGAAATTAATAACGATTTGGAGAGACGTCAAAAGGGCTATGGACGTGGGAGAAGAATGCAGATTGAAAAAGATCAGGTTCAGTTTGTAGCAGGAGTTAGAGATGGTCACACAACTGGTGCTCCAATAGCTCTTGTAGTTGAGAATAAGGACTGGACACATTGGCAGCATATCATGACAGCTGATCACATTGATGAGGAAAATCAGGGCAAGCGAACCGTATCTCGTCCTCGTCCAGGTCATGCGGATTTAAACGGAGCTATTAAGTATAAGCATCGTGATATGAGAAATATTCTTGAGCGCTCAAGTGCTAGGGAAACGGCTATTCGTGTGGCCTGTGGCTCGCTGGCCAAAAAGCTATTAAGTGAGTTCAATATTGAGGTTGCCTGTCATGTTAGACGTATTGGGCCAGTAGAGGCAGCTGTCCCTGATTTAAACGAGCTTTCCATCGCTGATATTAAACGTATAACAGAAGATTCGCCTGTGCGCTGCCTAGATGCAGAGGCAGCAGAAAAAATGATGCGTGCTATTGATCAAGCGAAGGAGGAAGGCGACTCGATTGGTGGAGTGGTAGAGGTCATTGTTACGGGAGTTCCGATCGGTTTAGGCAGTCATGTTCAATGGGATCGTAAGCTTGATGGGAAAATAGCTCAAGCAATTATGAGTATCCAAGCGTTTAAAGGAGTAGAGGTAGGGATTGGCTTTGAAGCGGCTGAGCGTCCAGGCAGTGAGGTTCATGATGAGATTGCTTGGTCGGAGGAAAGAGGCTATTACCGTAAAACGAATCGCTTAGGAGGCTTTGAAGGTGGAATGACGAATGGGATGCCTATCGTTGTACGTGGTGTAATGAAACCAATCCCTACGCTATATAAACCTTTACAAAGTGTAGATATTGATACAAAGGAGCCTTTTGAAGCAAGTATTGAGCGCTCTGATAGCTGTGCCGTTCCTGCTGCGAGTGTTGTGGCAGAGGCCGTAGTGGCGTGGGAGGTAGCTAATGCCTTCTGTGAGAAGTTTGGCTCTGATCATATTGGTGAGATGAAAAGCTTACTACAAAGCTATGTTGAGGAGGCTAAGCAGTTTTAATGGAGGCTTTACAGACGATACAGGTTAAGCTGGGAGAACGCTCCTATCCGATATGGATAGGTCCTCATTTATTGCAGGAGCTACCCTCATATTTAGAAAAGCTGAAGGTTACAACAAAGCAAAAGCTACTCATTGTAACGGATAGTCATGTTGAACCATGGTATTTGACCGGTTTAAAGGAAGGGCTAGAACAAGCAGGATATTTTGTTTGTTCTTATACAATTCCTGCTGGGGAGGAATCCAAATCCCTACAGCAATATGAACAGGTTCTCACTTACGCCTTAGAGCAAAAGCTGGATCGTAGAAGTATTGTTTTAGCTCTAGGTGGCGGAGTTGTCGGAGATTTGGCTGGCTTTGTAGCGAGTACGTTTATGCGGGGAGTTGGCTTTATTCAGCTCCCGACAACTGTACTAGCTCATGACAGTAGTGTGGGTGGCAAGGTGGCCGTGAATCATCCATTAGGGAAAAATTTAATCGGCAGCTTTTATCAGCCCTTAGCCGTGATTTACGATACGATGACTTTGAAAAGTCTACCTAAAAGAGAGGTGGCTTCAGGCTTAGCTGAAGTAATTAAGCTCGGTCTAATCAAGGATCGTAGCTTCCTAGAATGGCTTGCGGAGCACAAAGTTCAGCTTTTAGGTCTAGAAGAACCCTTTTTATCTCATGCGTTAGGGGTAGCCTGTCAGATTAAAGCTGATATTGTATCCAAGGATGAGAGAGAAGAGGGCATCAGAGCGTTGCTTAATCTTGGTCATACGTTTGGTCATGCACTTGAGTCACTTGGGGGGTATGGGAAATACACTCATGGAGAGGCTGTATCTATTGGTATGGTTATGGCTGCTCAGACAAGTGAATACGTCTATGGAAGGGATGATCTGAAGCAGCAGGTTCAAGAGATTTTGTCTTCCTATGGTCTTCCTGTAGCCTATAATACGGATTGGTCTGAGAAACAGATCCTAGACAAGATGTACTTAGACAAGAAGGTGCTGGCAGGAGCTTTAAACCTTGTATTGCTGGAGGATATCGGTAATGGAAAGGTTGTTCCAGATGTGGCTCCGGAGTTGATTATTAACGCGATTAAAGCCCATAAGTAGTTTATTTGTATTATGAAGAACTTTTTACCCGTTTCATTTTGTTGAGAGTATCCAATTTTTTATTCTTGACGTGACCGCGTGTATTCAAGTAGAATAGCAGAAAGTTAGTCTAGACAATAAGTTAGCGTGTGTTTGTATTTATTAATGTGGAAGAAGCTTAGAGTGTTAGCCTTGAGAATAGCTGAGTAAATAATTAGCCTTAAGATAGTAGCTGAGTAGAGATCATTAGTAATGACCTCAAGAAAGTCTTTGATGAACGTTATCAAAGTGAGTAAAGAATAGTTATTGAATGAAAGTCATTCATGAAAAATGATAGCCGAGAGTTTAGTTTAGCGGAGTAGAGAATGAGCTGAGGAAAGCTGAGATGAGTGGAGAGGCAGAGATAAACAGGGCTGCTGTCCTGTTTTTTATTTTTCAGAAAAATAGAGAGTATCATATGAAAGTGGTATAATGCTTGCTTGAATAAGAATTTGATAGCTTATTCAAGTGTCTAACCATTAAGATATTTTAAATTTTTCTGCCCCCAATATTGTTATAGCTTATAAACCTAAGCTGCTTTCAAGTAGTCTAGGTTTCCTCATCCATTCCTCTTCGATTTCAAATTGAAGGGGTGTTTCTAATGTCGTTTTATCCTTCCTTATCCTATGTTCAAAATTCCTATCAGAAGTATTCTATGATCCCCATATGCTATAAAATCTGGTCTGATCAAATGACTCCCATACGATTGTTTCAAAGGCTAAGAGGGGAGCATTCCTTTTTGCTAGAAAGCATTGAAGGTGGCGAAAAATGGGCACGTTACTCCTTTATCGGAAACGACCCTGACTTTATTTTTACGGTTAAGCAGGGAAAAGCTGTTCTGACCCATTTCTATCCTGAGAGAAAAGTGGAGGAGGTAGATGGAGAGCCTTTAGCTATTTTAAAGCAGCTTCTTAAGACTTATCAGGTTCCGCAGCTTGACGGTGTTCCAAGGTTTTCTGGTGGAGCTGTTGGGTTTATTGGCTATGATGCCATTCAGCTTGTTGAAAGTCTTCCTGAGCACGTCATTCAGGATGGGTTCACTGATGATATCAGGCTGCTTTTTTGTAGCGAAGTGATTGCTTTTGATCATTTGCAGCAGGAGATTATTTTTATTTCTCATCTTCAATTGCAAGATCCCCTCAGCAGCGAGCAGGTTACTCAGCATTATCACAGAGCATGCCAACGTTTATTAGAAAAGATAAATTCAGTGCTTAAGCAGGATGAAGCTGAAACATTAGACTTCTTTCAATTGCCACAGCATAAGTCAGAGGTTGATTGGAGTCAGGTCCAATCAAACATGGGGAAGGAGGATTACTTACGAGCGATTGATCAGATCAAGGAGTACATTCGAGCAGGTGATGTATTTCAAACGGTGTTTTCTCAGCGCTTTGCTGTTGAGCTGAAGACAGATCCGTTTAACGTTTATCGAGTCCTGAGAACCGTTAATCCTTCACCTTATCTCTATTATCTTGATCTTGGAGACGACATGATTTTAGTAGGGAGCTCACCGGAGCGCTTAGTGCAGGTAGAGGGAAGGAGAATTGAGACAAATCCTATAGCGGGAACGAGAAAGAGAGGGAGAACGATGGAGGAGGATCAACAGCTTGAGAAGGAACTCCTTCAGGATGAGAAGGAAAGAGCTGAGCATCATATGCTTGTTGACCTTGGGAGAAATGATGTGGGGAAGGTAGCTAAGTATGGAACAGTGAGCCTACCAAAGCTTATGGAAATCGATCGCTTTTCTCATGTTATGCATATTGTTTCAACCGTTGAGGGGGAGCTTAGAGAGGATGTTGATGCTGTGGATGCTCTGTTCTCCTGCTTTCCTGCAGGAACAGTTTCAGGTGCTCCTAAGATAAGAGCGATGGAGATTATTGCTGAGCTTGAACAGTATGCTCGAAAAGCGTATGCGGGAGCGATCGGTTATTTTTCCTACACTGGAAACTTAGATCACTGTATTGCCATTCGGACGATGGTGGTGAAGGAAGGTATAGCCTATGTGCAGGCTGGAGGAGGTATTGTAGCTGATTCGGTTCCTGAGCTTGAATGGGAGGAAACAAGAAGTAAAGCTAGTGCTATGCTAGTAGCTATCCAGCTGGCGGAGCAGCTATTTGAGCAGAAGAAACAGGAGGTTAGAAGCTATGCTTAAAGAGACGTTAAGGAAACTAATGGCTCATCAACGTTTGGGGCGTGGAGAGACGTATGAGTGCATGAATTTGATTCTTGCTGGAGTGGCAACGCCAGCTCAGATCAGTAGCTTTATTTCCATTCTAAGTTATAGAGGAGTGGATACGGAGGAGCTAATTGGCATGATTCAATCCATGAGGGATCATGCTCTGCCCATCTATATGGACAACACAGATCCGATTGTGGATACGTGTGGAACAGGAGCTGGTGGAGTAAAAACCTTCAATGTTTCTACAGCAAGCGCTCTAGTGGCCTCTGCCTCTGGACTGCGTGTAGCCAAGCATGGCAATCGTGCTGTCACTAGTCAGACAGGGAGCGCTGACGTGCTTCAAGAATTAGATATAAGTGTAGACTTAACACCTGGAGAGATTAAAAAGGCGTTAGATCAGAACAATATGTGTTTTATGTTCGCGCCTATTTACCATCAGGCCATGAAATTTGCTGCAACGACACGTAAAGAAATTGGTTTTCGTTCAATTTTTAATCTGTTAGGACCGCTTACAAATCCTGCTGGAGCCAAGCAACAGGTGATCGGGGTTTTTGATCCCCAGTATAGTCTGAAAATGGCGGAAGCCCTTCACGAGATGGGCTCAGAGCATGTCCTAATTGTACACGGACAGGATGGGTTAGATGAGTGTACGATGGCCACAGAAACACTAGTGACTGAATTGATGGATGGACAAATAACCAGCTACAGCATTGCTCCTGAGAGCTTTGGCTTGGAACGTTCTTCTTTACATGCGATTCAGGCAAAATCCCCTCAGGAGAGTGCACAGATCATTCGTGAGGTGATTAGCGGAAAGCGGGAGGATGTAGCTAAGGATATCATTTGTTTGAATGCAGGAGCAGCTCTTTACGTGGGGGAAAAAGCAGGCTCCATAGGGGAAGGAGTACAGTTAGCCCAGAAGCTTGTAGAAGAAGGGCACGTATTAGCACATTATCAGAGGCTAGCTCAGGCACAAGGAGAGATGAAGCATGCTTACTAAAATCCTAAGTACGAAGCAGGAGGAAATTAAGGAGCTATACAGCAGGAAGTATGGGTTTAAAGGTACGACTAGGGCACGGGCTATCCAAAGCTATCCTTTTGTTGAAGCACTCCAAAATCCAAAGCATACCGTCGCTCTAATTGCTGAAATAAAAAAGGCCTCACCGTCAAAGGGATTAATTCGTTCGGAGTTTGATCCTGTCCAGCTTGCACTTGATTATGAAAGAGCGGGAGCAGATTGTCTTTCAGTTCTGACGGATCGTGATTATTTTATGGGAGATCCAGAGTATATCTGGAAGGTTAAGGAACAGGTTCAGTTGCCGATTCTACGCAAGGATTTTATTGTCGATCCTATTCAGGTAGAGCAAAGTGTAGAGCTCGGGGCAGATGCAATCCTGCTAATTGCTAGAGCTTTAAGTCTGTCTCAACTAGAGGAGCTCTATCTACAAGCAACTGAGGTAGGGCTAGATGTACTGATTGAGGTTCACAATAGGGAGGAGCTTGTCGGTATATTAGCTTTAAAAGAAAAAGGGATTGATCTTAAGCTAATAGGAGTTAACAATCGTAATTTGGATACCTTTGAAACTTCCATAGAGGTCACTAAGGATTTACGCTCTATGATTCCAGAAGGTGTGCTATGTATCAGTGAGAGTGGTATTCAATCTAAGCAGGATATAGTAGAGCTAAGCCGAATCGGTGTACATGGCTTTCTAATCGGTGAGCATTTTATGCGTCAGGAGAATATTGTTGAAGCGGTAAAGAGGCTTTATGAGTAGAGCACAGCTTAAAATTTGTGGTAATCAAAGTTGGGACGATCTAAAGGTTTTACAGACATATGGCGATCAAATTAATCATGTAGGGTTTATCTTTACGAAGCAAAGTAAACGGGTTGTTTCAGCCGAGCAGGTTAGTAGCTGGCTTGAGGAATACCCTAGTTTACTAGAAAAGGCAGTAGCTGTTTTCTTGAATCAGGAAGCTGATGAAATACTTCAGATCCTTGGACAAACGGGGATACAAACTGTTCAGCTTCATGGAAATGAATCACTAGATACAGTAAACGAATTAATTGAAAAACATAGATTTGAAATGGAAAAGAAGGGATACAAAGGTACGCTTAGTATATGGAAGGTTCTTCATGTGCACACAGATGTTATGAAGCGATGGGATGCTACTCATAATCAAGGAATAGAGGAGGTAGGTGAACAAGCTTTTGTCCAAAAAGTAGAGCAGCTACAACAAGATATTCAGACCTGGGTAAATCATGTAGATGCTTTTTTGTTAGATACTCAGGTGAAGGGAAGCGTTGGTGGAACAGGTATGCGTTTCGATTGGAGAATTCTACCACTGTTAGCTGATTTTATAGAGCAATTGTCGGATAAGAGCAAGCCACTTTGGATTGCAGGTGGGGTTCGACCAGAAAATGTGGAAGAGCTTATACAAGGATATGGTATAAGAGGAATAGATATAGCTAGCGGTGCAGAGGTTAACGGGAAGAAGGATGCTTTGATATTGAAGCGGCTAATTGAAAGGATGGGTGAGGAAAATGGAACAGGAGCAGTTATTAAATCAACCTAATGCACTTGGAAGATTTGGGAAGTTTGGGGGTAAGTTTGTACCTGAAACGCTTATGCTAGCGCTAGAGGAGCTGGAGGAAGCATATCAAGAAGCCATAAAAGACCCGGCATTCCATGAGGAATACATGGAGCTATTGAGAGAGTACTCAGGTAGACCAACCTCCCTGTATGAGGCAACACATTTAAGTCAGTTTTGGGGCGGAAAAGCAAAAATCTATCTAAAGCGTGAGGATCTAAACCATACAGGTGCGCATAAGATTAATAATGCGATTGGTCAGGCTTTGTTAGCCAAAAGAATGGGCAAAAAGCATATTATAGCAGAGACAGGTGCAGGTCAGCATGGTGTAGCTTCAGCAACGGTAGCTGCACGCTTTGGTCTTAGCTGTAAGGTCTTTATGGGTCAAGAGGATATGGAGCGTCAGTCTCTTAACGTATTTCGGATGAGGCTGCTTGGAGCAGAGGTGGTGCCTGCTGTATCAGGCTCACAAACATTAAAAGATGCTACCAATGAAGCGATTCGTTATTGGGTGTCTAAGGTGAAGGATTGTTATTATCTGATCGGTTCTGTTGTTGGTCCACATCCATATCCCAAAATGGTGCGCGATTTCCAGAGAGTTATTGGTGATGAAACAAAGGAGCAAATCCTAAAAAAAGAAGGGAAGCTTCCCGATCAAATTATTGCTTGTGTGGGTGGAGGGAGCAACGCAATTGGGATATTCCATCCGTTTATTCAAGAGACGTCAGTAGAGTTAATTGGTGTTGAAGCAGCTGGACAGGGGGTAGGTACACCTTTTCATGCCGCCACTATCACCAAAGGAAAGATTGGTGTGATGCACGGAGCCATGACGTATGTGTTGCAGGATCAGGAGGGACAAATCCTTGAGGCACATTCCATTTCAGCAGGCTTAGATTATCCTGGAGTTGGTCCTGAGCATGCCTTCCTAGCCCAGCAAGGCAGAGTATTGTATCAAAGTGCTACAGATCAGGAGGCACTAGAGGCATTACAGGAGGTATGTCTTACAGAGGGAATCTTACCAGCCATTGAAAGTGCTCACGCTTTGGCTGAAGCTAAGAAGCAGGCGATGGACGCCAAAAGTGGTCAGATTATCGTTGTTAACCTATCTGGACGCGGTGATAAGGATGTGCATACATTACAGCAGTATCTTGGAAAGGGGGAAGAGAAATGAGTGTGATTCATCATTCCAGTGTTCAGTCCATTGAATTAGCCATTAGTGCTAAGAATGAGCGGGGTAAACCAGCGTTTATTCCATTTATTGTAGGTGGGTATCCGTCGATAGATAGGACGATTGATATTGCTCTTACGCTACAAGATGCTGGTGCTGATATTCTTGAGCTAGGAATTCCGTACTCAGACCCTTTAGCAGATGGTCCAATTATTCAACAGGCATCCAAAGAAGCACTTGAGGAAGGGATGTCTTTATCTGCAGGGATTAAGCTTATTAAACAATTAAAAGCAGCTGGCGTACACATTCCAATCCTCCCTTTTTGTTATTATAATCCTATTCTTCAATATGGACTAGATCGCTTTGTTAAAGCTACTAAAGAAGCGGGGGCAAGTGGTGTGCTTGTTCCTGATTTACCCTTTGAGGAAGCCGGAGAGCTTAGAAAGGTTTGTCAGGAGCACAGCTTTGCTTGTATTTCTCTTGTTGCCCCAACATCTGAACGGAGAATACAACATATTTTACAGGAAGCAAGTGGCTTTATTTATTGCATTTCTTCC
Organism: Bacillus horti; assembly: GCF_030813115.1. Lineage (NCBI taxonomy): Bacteria > Bacillati > Bacillota > Bacilli > Caryophanales > Bacillaceae > Caldalkalibacillus > Caldalkalibacillus horti. The sequence goes on from NZ_JAUSTY010000005.1 coordinate 18,657, forward strand.
CTTGGGGTAACAGGAATTCGTGATCAATTTGCAGAGGAGATTGAAGGCTTTTTATCGGTGGTTAAAGCTTCGGCTAAGGTACCAGTAGCGGTAGGATTTGGTGTTTCAAGAAAAGAGCAGGTCCAGTACCTTAAGAAATTTGTAGATGGTATTGTGATTGGTAGTGCAATTGTTAAGCTGGTCATTGAACAGAAGCAACAGCTTTTGAATGATCAGACAAAGCAAAAAGCGTTAGAAGTAATAAAAAGATTTGTGCAAGAATGCTTTTCAGAGTAAGATAGTAAGAAATAATCTTTTAAAGCAATAAGGATAGAGAAAGAAAAAGAGTCATTTGACTTCTTAAAGCTTATAGGAGAGGTGTAGGAAATGCTGAAAGCAAAAGCACAAATTTCTGGATTAGCGGTTTACCAGCCAGGCAAACCGATTTCACAGGTGAAGCGAGAGCTTCAGTTAGACACTATTATTAAATTGGCTTCTAATGAAAACCCTTATGGTGCTTCACCTAAAGTGCAGGATGCGTTGGTACAAGAAGCGGCAAATTTAGCTTCATACCCGGAAGGGGATGGCTATCAAATTAGAGAGGAACTAGCTGAATTCTATGGTGTAGAGAAAAATCAAATTATTTTTGGAAACGGTTCTGATGAAATCATATCTTTTATTACTAGAGCATACCTAGATTCCAATTCTAATACGGTTATGGCTACGCCAACATTTTCAGTGTATAAAACAAATGCTGCGATTGAAGGAGCAGAGGTTATTGAGGTTCCCTTAAAGGATGGTACTCATGATCTGGCAGAGATGAAAAAAGCGATCACAGAACAAACAAAGGTCGTTTGGGTCTGTAATCCGAATAACCCCTCTGGAACGTATGTGAAGGATTCAGAGCTTAAAAGCTTTTTGCAAGCTGTGCCAAATGATATTTTGATTGTTCTAGATGAAGCGTACTATGAATACGTAACTGGACAGGAGTACCCGGATTCATTAACGTATCTACAGGAATTTCCTAATGTACTGGTGTTGCGTACATTTTCTAAAATATATGGTTTAGCTAGCTTGCGCATTGGATACGGTATTGGAGCAGCTGAAGTGATTGATGCACTTAATCGTGTAAGAGGTCCTTTTAATACGAATAGAATGGCTCAAGCAGCAGCTTTGGCAGCTCTTGGGGATCAGGAATACGTAGAGGATTGCTGCAAGCTGAATCAGTTTGGGAAGGAACAATTCTATGAGGCATTAAAAGAAATGCAATTGTTCTATTACCCAACAGAAGGGAACTTTATTCTCATTGACGTTCAGCGAAAGGGAAATGAAGCGTTCGATTATCTCCTTCGTCAAGGTATTATTGTTCGCTCAGGGGAAGCTCTTGGATTCCCTACCTTTATTCGTGTAACGATTGGAACGAAGGAGCAGAACGAAAAGGTCATTGAGGCACTGAAGCAGATGGTACGTGTTTTATCATGAAACAGGTGACAATGATAGGAGTAGGGCTGATCGGAGGCTCCGTAGCCCTTGCTCTTAAAAAATTCCATGGAGATCAGCTTACAGTCGTAGGATTTGACCAGGATTTTTCTCAGCTTCATTTAGCGGAATCATTAGGTGTGATTGACCGTGGGTCTGAATCGCTTGAGGAGGCTATTGAGGGAGCTGATTTTGTTTTTTTATGTGTACCTGTACAAACTCTTGGAGAGCTGCTCAAGGATGTTATGCTTTCTTCACGACTGAAGGAAGGAGCTATTGTGACAGATGTGGGAAGCACTAAAGGAGATGTCGCTAAAATTAGTCAGCAGTTTTCATCCTCAGCCATATTTATCGGTGGGCATCCAATGGCAGGGTCACATAAATCTGGCGTCGTCGCTGCTCAGGATAGACTTTTTGAGAACGCTTATTATGTACTCACACCTGAAGCTCATGTGCCTCGCTCGAAGGTGGCGGAGTTAAAGCAGCTTCTAGTAGCAACAGAAGCACATATTGTAGAAATGACTCCTGAGGAGCATGATCAAGTAGTGGCTACCATAAGTCACTTTCCTCATCTAGTAGCTTCTGCTCTAGTGGGACATGCTCAGTCTTATGAGGAAGAAAACGATTGGGTTTTAAGGCTTGCAGCAGGTGGGTTTAAGGATATTACAAGAATAGCCTCTAGTAATCCAAGAATGTGGAGAGATATCACTTTAAGCAATCAAGACTTTTTGGTACAGCAGATCAAGGATTGGCAGAAGAGGATGGATCAGGTTCTTAAGCTTGTTGAAGCGGGAGAGCCAGATCAAATTGAAGAGTTTTATGCTAAGTCAAAATTGATTCGAGATGGGATCGCTGATCGTAAACGTGGAGCTATACCGGCTTTCTATGATTTGTATGTAGATGTCCCCGACCATACTGGAGTTATCGGACAAATTACTACACTTCTAGGGATATACAGAATTAGTATCACAAATATTGAGATCTTAGAAACCCGAGAGGATATATTAGGAGTACTCCGCTTAACATTTAGGCATGAAGAGGACCTTGAGAAGGCTAAGGAATTAATTGAGAATGCACAGTATAAGGTATATCGTAGAGACTAGTGCATTCTTTATTTAAACCTCCAGCTTTTAAAGATAAAATAAATAGACTGAATAGAATGGATCGAGTAAGGAGGAATGATTAAGTGAAGGAATCGCGTAGCTCAAGGTCTCCTTGGGCTTTCTCAGCAGAGATACATGAAGCGTTTGTTTCCCCAGTAAAAGCTCCAGTACATGGAGCCATCAATGTACCAGGATCTAAAAGCTACACAAATAGGGCGCTAATTATTGCTGCTTTAGCAGAAGGTACGTCAACATTACGAGGTATTTTGCGTAGTGATGATTCCTATTGGTGCCTAGATGCATTAAAAAGACTCGGAACAAAAATATCGATTAATGACGAAGAAGTTGCCATCAAAGGAACAGGCGGACGTTGGCCTGTGAAGGAGGCAGAGTGCTTTATTGGTTCGGCAGGTACAATTGCGCGTTTCCTCCCTGGTGCTTTAGCAATCTCACAAGGAGGAAGCTGGGTCGTAGATGGATCTCAACAATTACGCGACCGTCCGCTTTCACCACTCGTTGATGCTCTCCATGATTTAGGGGCTGAAATAGACTATTTATCCGAACAACAAGGACTCCCTTTGCAGATTAAAGGTACAGGACTAAGAGGTGGAGAAATAGAGGTTCCTGGAAACGTATCTAGTCAGTTTCTTAGCGGTCTCCTTATTGCTAGTCCATTGGCAGAAGGGACCGTTAAGATTAGGGTGGTCAATGGTTTGGTGCAGCCTTCCTATATTGGAATTACTGTTCAGCTTATGAGACAATTTGGAGCACAAATTGAACATAATGAGGATTATTCTGAATTTCATATAGAGCCAGGAGCCTACCGGGCTCAGGATATGACGCTAGAGGCTGACGCATCAACAGCCTGTTATTTTCTTGCGCTTGCCGCTTTAACACAAGGGGAAATGGTGGTTAAGAACGTAGGCTACCATTCTTTTCAACCGGATGCACAGTTTATTGATGTATTGGAGCTAATGGGCTGTGCTGTTGAGAAAACAGAAAGCTTTCTAAAAGTAATAGGACCAGAAAAACTTAAAGGGGGCTTCACGGTTGATATGAAGCCTATGTCTGACCAGGCTCTAACGATTGGAGCCCTTGCTCCGTTCGCCAATGCCCCGATTACGGTATCAAATGTGGCTCATATTCGTAAGCATGAGTCAGATCGCATTACTGTAATTTGTCAAGCATTACAGAAGCTCGGGATTCAGGTAGAGGAGCGGGAGGATGGTTTTACGATTTATCCGGGAGAGATGCAAGGGGCACAATTAGATCCTCATGATGATCATCGAAATGCGATGGTTTTTGGTCTAATTAGCACAAAGGTAGACGGAATAAGCATTTTGGACCCTGGCTGTGTGTCAAAGACTTGCCCAACCTTTTTCGATGAACTAAAACAACTAGGCGTTGACGTATCATTCAAATAGAATGCTAGAGTGAAAAAGAGCAATGTTTTAAAACTTTCAAAAATAATAGTTGACTTTCGGAGTGGAGAGTATATAATAAAAGTACAGTATGGTTTCTCTCCACTCCTATCCATAAATTGTATCGACTAAAGTCGATCCGTATATTGTAAGCCCTTTCATTTTGAAAAGGTCAATATACGGTCTTTTTTTTATTGAATATATTTTTATTGATTATATAAATGAAGTATCCTAAAACCAAGAAAAAAGCTAACGCAAAGCCACTAGAGCTCTTGACGTTAGCTTTTAATTTTATTTTCAGTTTCCCCGTTTATTATCAATTAATTAATAGTATCTAGTATTCGTGCTAATCTGTTATTCATCTAGCCCCCGACTTTTAAGTTCAGCTACAAGCTGCTGAACGGCTGTTGGGCTTAAGGTAAGTTTTCCGTCCGCTAAAGAAATATTCTCAGAGGTAATTTCCCCAGTAATGTGACACGCTTGTGTGGATTGGTATTTCCTTAAAATAATTCGATCTCCGTCAATAAGAATTTCCATCGGGTCCTTTTCAGCAATGTTTAAACCACCACGTATTTCCTTTGGAATTACTACTCTTCCCAATTGATCTAGCTTTCTCACTATTCCTGTAGACTTTAGCATCTGATAAACTCTCCTCCTCATAAAAAGTAGATTTACATACTTACGAGACCATAAAGCAATCTGATGTTTGTGTCAAACACTACCATTGATTTAAAAATTTTTCAAGCTAAATGTAAGCAATATCCTATTTTTAAATCATATCTATATGGTTTTACTCATACTAGTAGAATGGACTCAAAAAAAAGTGGTTCTCGCATATGGTGTAAATCAATAAAACATATACACACAAATAATGTGTAATATGCTATGATAATATGAAGGTCAATTTTTTAATAATATTTTTTTCTATATTATGGTCATAGTTTGAGTAATCCGTTCGAAACTTTTATTTGTTCCTAGCGTCTAATTATTTAAAGCTGGGGATAGTATAGAACTTATAGGGGGTAAGTCTCTATGAATGATTCCCAATTAATACGTGAAATTAAAGATGGTCAGGTTGAGCTATATGCTACCTTAATTGAAAGATATGAAAAGAAGATATATTCATTTATTCTACATATGCTTAAGCCTTATTCCTATGATTATTTAGCTGAAGATTTATGTCAGGAAACGTTTTATAAGGCTTATAAAAATATACAAACATTCCGAGATGTCGAAGCTACTTTTTCTACGTGGCTTTATACTATTGCAAGGAATACGGTTCTCAGTGAGCTAAGGAAAAGTAAGCATAAAGAAGTGTTTATTGAAGATAGTCATGCTACTCCGAAGGTTTCTCTTGAGAAGCTGCCTGAACAAGAAGTGCTTCGTTTTGAACGTGAGCATATGGTTCGAGAGGCCATTAATAGTCTTCCAGAAAAACAGAGATCTGCCTTGATCCTGAGAGAGTATGAGCAGTTGGATTATAAGCAGATTGCCCAGATTCTAGAGGCCTCTGTTAGCTCAGTGAAATCTTTACTCTTTCGAGGAAGACTGAATATTAAAAGTCAACTAGAACCTTATTTCTTCGAGCAGACGGCAACGGAGGGTAAAGAAGGGTGACATAGGCGATGAAATGTCAGGAAGTACATTCTCTTATCCAGCATTACTTTGAGGGGAAGGTAGATGAATACACGAAAATTAAAGTGCACCATCACTTGGCGCAATGCCCAAGCTGCACAGAGAATTTTCAAATGTGGAAGCGTGGAGATGAAGTCATTCAAGGCTCTCTTACCCCACATCAAGTTGCTAGCCCTTCTACCAAACCACAGGTAATGAGTCAGGTCATGGAGAGAATTAAACAAGAAGAGAAATGGGCAAACCCAACCGTTAAGAATGTTAGGTCGTATAAAAGAAAAACCAAGCGAGCCTTCACGATCGTTGCCTGTATGCTTATGTTATTTTTTGCTATTCTTGTTACTTCCACATTTATTCCACAGCAGGAAGTTGTTACTGAGGAGACTCCGTCTATAACAAATTCAGAGTTAGATCAATGGGAACATACGATAGTTATGAAAGAGCGTATTCAGGGTGTAGAAACCTCCATGAACTTCAATGTTGTAGCAAGTATTAGTGATCCGCTTATCTATTCTATGCCTGAAGAGGAGCAGAACGGTGTTGGCTACTCTTTGATTTTTTCCGTTTTTGGCTTGTTATGCATTATCATAAGTCTCAGCTGGATCACTCGAGTTTAATAGGTATGGGAAGGCTTCTAAAAAGAAGTCTTTTTTGTTTGTATATGTTTGTATATGTTAGTATAGGAAGATAAGAGAATAGGAGCTAGAGATACTATTGAAAAAAGTATTGTATGGCTAATAAAAAGGAGGGGGCACACTTGCTTGAAAATCAAGTTGAAGGAGCCTTTCGGCAAATAGAAGCAGGTCTGGTGGATGAAGGATTAAGTACATTAGCAAAGCTATTACATGATCCCAGAATGGACGATGAACTGAGGTTTGAAACAGCTCAATTTTACTATCAATTTGGCTTCCTTACTGAAGCGATTGAAATTTTAGAGAAGCTTTTACAAGCGTATCAGGGAGAGCCAGAGATTATTTTACAGTTAGCTGAGTTGTATATGGAGAATGATGATAATGATAAGTCTCTAGAGCTTCTAGAGAGTATTACTATAGATCAAGGTGATGATTACCTTAGAGCTATTCTGTTAACGTCTGAACTTTATATGATGGATGGACTATTTGAGGTGGCAGAAAGTAAGGTGAAAAAGGCTTTGGCTCTGTTTCCTGAGGAGCAGGTCCTTTATACAGCTTTAGGAGAAATCTTCTATCATCAGGAAAAATACTCACTTGCTGTTCTGAATTATGAAAAAGGCTCTGTCATTTCTACTTATGCCAGACTTGCTGATTGCTACGCTCATCTTGGTGAGTTTGAACGTGCGCTGGATTATTACAAAAAAGCAACTCTAACAGATAAAGGGAGTGCAGAGCTACTGTTTGGCTATGGCTTTGTTGCTTATCAGCTTGGTGAACTAGAACTGGCAAGCAAAAAGTTTACGGAGCTCTTAGAGCTAGATCCTTTCTATACATCAGCGTATTCATTATTGTCAGAAGCTCTAGGACAGCAGGGCAAAAGAGTTGAAGCGATTCATTATTTAGATCAAGGGATCAAGTATGATCAAACAAACCCAGCACTTTTCTATTTAAAAGGACTGCTCTTGAGACAGCAATCAGAGCATCAAGAAAGTCAAAGATGGTTACAGCAGGCACTAGAGCTCGACGAATCTAATACGCTAGTATTGGACGAGCTATTAGCTTTATATATGGATGTAGAAGATTGGGATAAAGCTCAAGAGACGATAGATAAACTATTAGATGTAGTACCTGAGAGAAGTGATATTTACTTGCAAAAAGGACGGCTAAATGAACACCTAGAAAGGTGGGAGGATGCGGAACAGGCGTATCGTCAAGCGCTTGAGCTTAATCCAGATTCAACAGACGTTCTCAATCAATTGGGATATTTGCTACGTGATGAAGGCAGATTAAATGAAGCTCTGGAGTATTGGCAGAAGTCTATACTGATAGAACCAGATCAAGACGAAATTGCTCAGCTTCTACAACAGGAATAAGCTTTATTCGAATAGTATATCTTTCATTAAATCACCTCATACTGATTATTAAAATAGTATGAGGTGATTTTTTATGAGCCTTTCAGAGTATCTTCTGTATAGAGATATCCAAGACCTAAATAAGATGGCAAATATTTATGAGTGTGAGTGTAATAGAAATTCAAAGCTGGAGCTGGTACAGGCTATTCATTACCAAATGCTTAATCGTTCATTTTTTTTGAAGTATGTACAGGAATTAGATGAATCTTTTATTGCCTTTTCTACATATATTATATTTCAACCTACTCGCATGTTCACAGTAGAGGATTTAATGGCAAAGGGGAGCTATATTTTGGCTCTATTCTCTAGTGAGATGAATCCTCGTAAATGGATCAGTCAATTAATGTCCAGTGGATGGCTTTTTCCTATTACTACAAAAAATCATATCCAGCTTGAAATACCCCTTGATTTATCTATTTTCTTACGTAAAGAATGGGGGAGCTATTGGCTTCGACTTATGCCAAATCAAACTAAAAGTCTGCCCTTTGAAGCAGTTAGAAGGAAGGAAGAGTTTGTTCTTGTCGCTGATCTTCGATTATTCTTAGCTAAACTGAGTGAGGAAGCATTCCCAATGACAGTCGATGGAAGTATTCATAAAAAGCCTTTACATGCTTTGCTATCCTTAATGTCTGTGCAGGAGGTTCCACTATCAGACAGTAAATGGAGATTTGGTTACGGTAGAAGATTTCCGCATTATCCCAATCGTTTTGCCCTTATTTATGATTTTTGCTTTCACAAGGGCTGGATTCAAGAGGATGGTGGCCAGGTCTATGTATCGATCTCAGGTCAACAAGAAGTAGAGGATATGTCTACTAAGGAAATTCTAGAGGATATTCGAGCCTATTGGCTAAGGGTTTATCGAAAACCAATTCCTTCCTTACCATTTATTACGACACTTATTCTGGAACTATGTAAAGATAGGTGGATTTCAGATTCAGATATGTTTCATGCATTGAAAAAGTGGTTAAAACAGTATTATTATGATGATGTGAAAGCCATATTTGAGCAACGCATTGTTCAAATGCTCATTCACCTAGGTTATGTTGAGGTAACGATTGATCCGGTAAAAGAACAACAATATATTAAATCCTGCGTCTAAATGTACAGTAAATCCTTTTTTCAGCACAAAAAAAGAAGGGAAATTTAAGAGGGTAGAGAATAAAATAAAGGATAAGGAGGGGCTTACATGCATCAGTTAGTATCAGTTGAAGCAAAGCGTACGTTTTTGGACTGGTTTTTAAATACATTTGAGCTACAGAAAAAAGAGTGTGCCTGGCTCCTTACCTATTTAAAATCTGATGATACTCTCTTAGAAAAAGTACGTTTTGTTGATGAGCTTATTCCGAATCAAAAATCGATTTTTATGTCGACCACCTGCACCTCGGATATTTCTTTTAAGTTCAATAAAAAGACATTTATGACAACTGATGTAGAAAGAGCTTTTCATGATATTCGCTTACATCCAGAGGAGTATATTTATTTAAAGCTAACGTTTAAAAAAGCAGAATCATCACCAGAATATGCAGCTGTACGGGAGGTAAATCCAATGGAGAAGTATAATACGACTTCAAATAGCTGGTATAGCCTGTTAGCAGAAATGGTTCTCGACGAAGCGATTGAAAAATATCAAAAAGAGCAATTATATCAGCAAATTGAAATGAGCTTGAAGCAGAATGATAAGGAGAGCTTTTTGCGATTAAGTAAGCGCTGGGCAAAGCTAAATGAGGGAGAGGCTTAAATGCTTGGGAATTTTATTTTACTTATGAATCAGTTATAATAGAGTAAGCTTTATTGTTGCACCCGATCATTAATGATCGGGTATTCTTTATACTATCAGAGTATATAAGTTTAGATGGAGATAGTACAAAAAACTAAGGCTTTCGCCAGGACTTGGGGATAGCCAAGATTTCTAGATGGAGGAGAGTATAATGAAGTGGGAATTAGGATCGATTCAAGAATATGTACAAGCAAAAGAGTACATAGATACAGCTATTATTCCACTGGTAACGATTGAGGCTGGGGAGAATTCCATTTCTTCAGCTCGGCAGGTGCAATACATAGTGAATCTAGCGAATCAAATCGAAGGGCAAATAAGGGGTAGGGCCATGCTTTTCCCGGTACTATCCATTGTACCGCGTTATACGGATGAGCAGTTGACGGAGCTTCTAAATGAATATGTCAAGCAACTACAGCAGGACGGTTTTAAAAATGTTGTTTTTTTGACACAAAAATCTTGGCTGGAGCAAAGACAGGTGAATGTGTCTGGCGATATACTTAGAGTGCAGGATTCTGAAGCTCAAAGTGTGGACGATTTGAAGGGCGATATTCTAAAAGAAGCAAAGCGGTTAACACAAACGTTTATTCAGATTTGGAATAGGTAAAAATAACAAATAACTTTGTTCACTTTGGAGCACCATAATCTTGACGTGAATTAGGTCTTAGGCTATTATGTAAGATGTCCTATGTATATGTCATTTTAATAATTATGTCCGTGTTGGACTTACTTTAGTTGTGTAGGGAGGTTAGAAGAATGAGCGACAAAGATCAAGGTGTATCAAGAAGACAGTTCCTAAACTACACGATAATGGGTGTTGGTGGATTTTTAGTAGCTGGAACGATAACACCCATGCTGCGCTTCGCCATTGATCCTGTTCTGAAAGCAGACGCTGCTTCGGACATGGTAGCTGTTGGAGACATCTCTGAATTTAGTTCAGAGCCACAGCGTAAGGATTTTACACTACCAGTTGTTGATGGGTGGGCTGAATATGATATGGGATTATCCGCTTGGATAAGTATTGATGAAGCTGGAGAAGTTCTGGCCTTATCACCAATTTGTACCCACCTAGGCTGTGCGGTAACCTGGGAAGGCAATGAATCACATCCTAATGAATATTACTGTCCTTGTCATGATGGCCGGTATACAAGCGATGGAGTAAATATTCCAGGTACGCCTCCAACTAGGCCGCTAGATACGTATGAGTATGAGGTAAGAGATGGAGTACTTTATTTAGGACAACCGGTACAAAGATGAGGAGGGCTGTAGAACATGTTAAATAAAATTTATGATTGGGTCGATGAACGAGTAGATTTGACCCCAATTTGGCGGGACGTAGCAGACCATGAAGTTCCAGAACATGTTAACCCTGCTCACCATTTTTCTGCCTTTGTATACTGTTTTGGTGGATTAACCTTTTTTCTTGTAGTTATTCAGTTCCTATCTGGGATGTTCTTAACAATGTATTACGTACCAGATATTATGAATGCGTATGAGTCCGTAAAGTATCTTCAGAATGAAGTAGCTTATGGTCAAATTGTTCGAGGAATGCATCACTGGGGAGCAAGCTTGGTCATTGTTATGATGTTCCTACATACACTCCGTGTTTTCTTCCAAGGCGCTTATAAGAAGCCTCGTGAGTTAAACTGGGTTATAGGGGTATCAATTTTTATGATAATTCTTGGATTAGGATTTACAGGCTATCTATTGCCTTGGGATATGAAAGCTTATTTCGCTACAAAAGTAGGATTAGAAATTGCAGCAAGTGTTCCATTTTTAGGTGGTTATATCGAAACTTTATTAGCTGGTGGTGGCGTAATCGGTGCACAGACGTTAGCTCGATTCTTCGCTATTCACGTCTTCTTCTTACCAGCTGCATTATTAGGGCTAATTGCTGCCCATTTCATTTTAATTCGTAGACAAGGTATTTCAGGACCACTATAAGATGGAGTTCTCTCCATAGATGAGGGGGGTAAAACATGGCGAGTAATCACGATAAAAATATTAAGTACGTAGGAGACTCTCGTATACGTGCTGAACGTACCCCGAATATCCCGAAGGATTATTCGGAGTATCCAGGAAAAACAGAAGCATTCTACCCCAACTTTCTTTTAAGAGAATGGATGGTAGGAGCTGTTGTTTTAGTTGGTTTCCTATGCTTAACTGCGGCACACGAGCCGCCACTTGAATTAGTAGCTGATCCGACAGCCGTCGGCTATGCTCCTGTACCAGACTGGTACTTCTTATTCTTGTTTCAACTTCTAAAGTATTCATACTTCGGTGGTCCTTACCTTGTATTAGGTACCATTGTCGTTCCAGGTATTGCTTTTACCGCTTTAGCTTTAGCTCCATGGTTAGACCGTGGTCCTGAAAGACGTCCTTCTAGGCGTCCGATTGCTACAGGATTAATGCTATTAGCTGTAGTTTCTCTTTTCTATCTAACATGGGCTGCTGCTGAAGATCATGACTGGTCACAAAGCGAAAGATATTCAGCGAAGAATGCTGCTGAAGGTCCACAAATTGATACAACGACAGAGGGCTATGAAATTTTTGCTCAATCATGTATTGGGTGTCATGGTGATCAATTGCAGGGAGCAGCTGGTGGACCTCCACTTAACAATGTAGGTGATATCCATAGTGCGGATGAGATTCGAGATATCATTATCAATGGATATGAGACGATGCCAGCAGGCATGTTTGGTGGAACAGATGAAGAGTTAGATGTTCTAGTTGATTGGTTAGCTAGTTTATCTGAAGAGAATGAAGGAAATACGGAAGAATAGAACAGAAGCAAGGCTGACTTGAGAGCAAGTCAGCCTTTTTTTAAAACGATACGTAAAAGGGTATTGTACATAGAGAGATGTGTAAAAGCTATCAAATAGAATTAGAATGAGGATGGGATATTGTTTGATGTATTATAAATCTTTTGTTGCTTGGCTAGGTACAAGTAGAATAATGAAGCTCCTATTTATCATTAATTTTCTAGGTACGATCTATGGCTATTATTGGTATAAGAATCAATTGGCACAGACCCCTTTACACTTGTGGCCATTTGTTCCGGACAGCCCTACAGCTAGTCTTTTTTTTACTGTTGTTCTTTTGGCGTTTATCTTGGGGGAAAGATGGCCGTTGATTCAGGCTCTGGCTGCAGTCACTTTATTTAAATATGGAATTTGGGCAACGGTTATGATTTTATGGAGTGCAGTGCTTGGGGCACAGCTAGGATTTGATCACTACATGCTAATGACCTCACATGTGGGGATGGCGATTCAAGCGATTCTCTATGCCTCTTATTTTACGTTTACGATAAAGCATCTTGCGCTTGCTTCAGCTTGGACATTGTTTAATGATTTCCTTGACTACACGCTACATATATTTCCCTGGGTTCACAGAAATCTGTATCCATACCTAGGATATGTTGCTGGCTTCACAGTAACGTTAAGCGTTATAAGTATTCTCCTCTTTTATTGGCTAGTATTGTACAAAGGAGGAAAAAATAAATTAGCGGTAAAGCTTGAAATATAGGAATCCTCTTCGGAGGTTTCTTTTTTTGTGGTCTTGGAAAGTATAAAACTTGCTACTATATTCTAATCATGTTTTATCAGTGTAAATAGTCAGTGAAGTGGTTGTCTGTAATGGAGGTTAAGCGCTGAGCGGCGGAATGTAGGAGAACCAACCACTTTTACTAAAAAATAACCAAATTTAGGTCTAAACTTGTCCTCGTGTCCATACTATGAAAGTAGTAGGGAGGGGTAGCAAATGAAAAGATCTAAGTTTATCTTGTATGTATCAAATATTCTGTTCCTTTTTATTGTTTTATATATTTCCTCAACTGTATTAGGGAAAACAAACTCGGGCTTAGATCTCCAAGTTGTTCAAGGGCAGCAAGGGGAGACTCAGCATGAAGAATGGCAGAGGCTTAATGAGCTAGCGTCTGAAGCCTTGACACTTGTTAGAAAAAATGATTTCGCTGCAGCGAGGGAGCAGGTAACCCAATTAGAAGAACAGCTCCTTAATCTTGAGCTAGGAGATTATGTTGAGAGGTTGGATCAAGCTAATTTATTGACGGGATTAGTTGTTCAGGCAAAATATGCTCTTAATCAAGTTCAACCTGATCCTAAAAATATTGAAAGAAGGGCGTGGCAGCTTAGACTAACCTTAGATGCCGTTTCTCATAAACAACAACCATTATGGTTAAATGCATACCCTTCACTCAGTAAGGCCATTGAAGATCTGCGTCAAACTATTGAACAAAATCAGCGTGAAGCTTTTTATAAAAAATTAAATGAACTTGAAAATATGTATCAGCTCGTTCGTCCGGCTTTGTTTGTTAGCCATAAGCAGGGGGTCGTTGAGCAGTTAGATTCTCAAGTGGCTTTTCTCACGAAAAATAGCTCTGAGCGTTGGAAGAATAAGGATCAAACACTGAATGTCCTTCAATCCTTTGAACAGCAATTAAAGCTGGCTTTCTTTCAAAGAACAAATCAGCTTCAATCTTTTATCTTTCTGTTGATCGGCTTTACTTCCATCATATGTGCTGTATTAGGCTATGTAGGATGGAGAAAATACAAAGGAGAACGTGATCAAAAGCAGCTCTCATGGAAACAAATATCAAGCAAGAATCAAAATATTGACTAACTCTGACCATTAATTCTATAATAGAATTAAAGATAGGATATATTCATAAGGAAGGAGGCAACACCATGATTTTTTTCTATACAATAATACCAGCTATTCTTCTTTCTCTGTACGCCCAATATAAGGTTCGGTCAGCTTATAGCAAATATTCGAGAATTGCCTCTTCATCACATATGACTGGTGCTGAGGTGGCAAGGAGAATTCTAGATACTAACGGCCTCTTTGATATTCGTGTAGAGGAAGTAAGAGGGCAGCTTAGTGATCATTATGATCCTCAAGCTAAAGTTGTACGGTTATCCACTGATAACTATCATGGCACAAGCTTAGCTGGAACGGCTATTGCTGCTCATGAAGTTGGTCACGCCATACAGGACTCTGAAGGTTATGCTTTTCTGCGTTTCAGACATGCTTTGGTTCCGGTTGCGAATTTTGGTTCAAAGGCAGCTTTTCCACTCATCCTAGCTGGCTTAATCTTTTCACAATTTCAATCGCTTTTACTGTTAGGAATAGTGTTTTTCTCCGCTGCTGTATTGTTTCAAATCATTACACTCCCTGTTGAATTTAACGCTAGTAGTAGAGCGATGCAGCTTGTGGTAGCTCAGGGCTTTATCAGGAACGAAGAAGAGCGAGGTACTCGCAAAGTGTTAGATGCCGCAGCTTTAACTTATGTTGCCGCTGCAGCAGCTGCTGTTCTCGAACTGGTAAGACTGATTTACATCTATCGTTCTTCTAATTAAGCATAAGAAATTTAGAGGTATATTCCAAAAGGGTATCCCTGCATACTGATTAAAGACCTATAGACAAAGAAAGACGCATCCCTACCACAGAAAAAGTGGGAGTGGATGCGTCTTTATTATTCCTCACGTAGTGGTCTTTTTTGTTCATCATGAGTAAAGCCTTCTCCAAGAACATCATGCACATCGCTTACAGCAAGAAAGGCGTATGGGTCGATCTTTTTAACAATATTTTTCAAGCGCATAAGCTCATTTCTACTTACCACACAATAAAGGACTTCTTTTTGGCTCCCGGTATAACCGCCTAGTCCCTTTAGCAGTGTTGTTCCTCTCTCCATTTCCTTCATAATGCAATCGGATATCTTTGCAGGGTGATCGGAAACAATAAACACTGATTTTGCTGCATAGGCTCCTTCCTGCACAAAATCAATCACTCTAGCTCCAACAAACACCGCAATGATGGTATACATGGCCAGCTTATGCTCTAAATAGATAAGCGAAATGGCGATAACAGCCACGTCAAAAGCAAACATAGTACGACCAATACTCCAGCCGAAATATTTAAAGCAAAGCCTCGCGATGATATCAACACCACCAGTTGTTCCCCCAAAGCGGAAGACAATGCCTAAACCGATTCCAGCTGTTACTCCTGCGTACAGGGCGGCAAGAAGTAAATCATCTCCTAAATAGAGCCCCATTCCCTGAAAAATCCAAAGAAATAATGAAACGGCTAAGGTTCCTATAATCGTATAGATAAATGAATTTTTCCCTAGAACCTTTAGTCCAATAAAAAACAAAGGGATATTTAAAACAAGGTTAGTGATAGCAGGATTAAAGTCGAACACATACTTTAGTAAAAGTGTAATCCCCGTAAACCCACCCTCAACTAGCTGGTTGGCTATGTTGAAGTAATTCAAACCAAAGGCAAATATAGCACTGCCTAATAGGATCATAATGATGTTTTTAATTCTAAGTGGCATAGATCGTGCTCCTTTTAAAATGTGAAATTGTATGTATAAATAAGTGACAGCTATTGAACGACCTCTTACATGGTAAAGTAGGAAAGAGTGTAGTACAATTTAAGAGATAACCAATATAAGGTCAAACGATACAAATCTATGATAATGCAAAGATAATGATAATACAACAGGAGTGAAGGGAATGGCTATAAAAGTAATCGTAGCAGGAGCCAAAGGGAGAATGGGTACAGAGGCTGTAAAAATGATACTCAAGGATTCTGAACTACAGTTGGCCTGTGGAATTGATTCCAAATTGGATGGTGTAGATGTCGGGGAAGTTATCGGTCTAGGACATATTGGCGTTCCTATGCACAATGATTTAGAGCAAGCGTTGGAGCAGTATGAGGCTGATGTGTTAGTTGACCTCACTACACCACAAAGTGGACGTAGAAATATGGAGCTAGCCCTGAATAAACAGGTGCGTCCTGTGGTAGGAACAACAGGGTTCTCAGCTCAAGACATTACTGAGCTATCGGAGCTTTGCCAGCAGCAGCAAACGGGAGCTTTAATTGCTCCAAACTTTGCTATTGGAGCCATACTAATGATGAAATTTGCTAAGCAGGCAGCGAAATACATGCCGGATGTGGAGATCATTGAGATGCACCACAATCAGAAGCTTGACGCTCCTTCAGGAACAGCGATTAAGACGGCTGAGATGATTAGTGAGGTCAGAGAAGAGCATCGCCAAGGACATCCTGAAGAAAAAGAAGAAATAGATGGAGCTCGTGGAGCGTTCTTTCAAGGCTTTCCTATCCATAGTGTTCGCTTGCCAGGTCTAGTTGCCCATCAGCAGGTGATTTTTGGAGGGGAAGGGCAGACCTTAACTTTACGACATGATTCGATTGATCGCTCCTCTTTTATGCCAGGGATTAATCTTGCCATCAAAAAAGTAATGCACTTAGAAGAGCTAGTGTATGGCTTAGACAAAATTATCGATTAAGAGGGTGTCTTAAATGAATATTGCCTTAATTGCACATGATCAGAAGAAGCAGGATATGATTCATTTTGCTTTGGCGTATGAGCCAATCCTTAAAGAGCATACACTTTATGCAACGGGAACTACAGGAAAGCTTATCATGCAAAATACATCTTTAGAAATTAATCGCTTAATGTCTGGACCATTAGGGGGGGATCAGCAAATTGGAGCGATGATTGCAGAAAACCGAATGGATGTTGTTCTATTTTTCAGAGATCCGTTAACCGCTCAGCCGCATGAGCCAGATATTATTGCTTTATTAAGATTATGTGATGTCTATGGTGTTCCTTTAGCAACAAATATGGCTACAGCAGAGGTTTTAGTCAAATCAATAGAACAAGGGGATATTGATTGGAGGAAGGTTGTTAATCCGAACAAGACGGAGGAGGGTCGTACATGAGTACAGATCATTTAGATATTTTATGCTTTGGAGCTCATCCAGATGATGTTGAGATTGGCATGGCAGGAACGATTCTAAAGCATGTAGCAGAGGGCTATAAAGTAGGAATTTGTGATTTGACAATGGCAGAGCTTTCTTCCAATGGAACGGTGACAAAAAGACAGGAGGAAGCCCAAGAAGCAGCTAATCGCTTAGGTGTAGTGAAAAGAGTAAATTTAGGATTTCCTGATCGTGGATTAGCATCCAATAGAGATGCAATCGCCTATATCGTTCGGATTATTAGGGAGCATAAGCCTCGAATTGTCTTTTTACCTTTTGAGGAAGACCGCCATCCAGATCATGGTGCTGTCACTCATCTTGTTGAGGAGGCTATCTTTAATGCGGGTATTCAAAAATACCAGATGAGTACAGAGGAAGAGGAAGCCCATCGTGTTCAGCAAACCTATTATTACTTTATTAATGGTATCCAAAAGCCAGATATACTTGTAGATATTACGAAGCATGTAGAGGGTAAAAAGAGCGCTCTGTTAGCGTATGAATCTCAGTTCCTTCTAGAGCTAGAATCTACGGCAACTCGCTTAAATGATGGTTTTATCGAATTTATAGAGGGTCGTGATCGAGTATTTGGAAAAATGAAGAACGTTCCTTTTGCAGAGGGCTTTGTAGTAAAAGAACCGCTTTTGATTTCAACTTTATTATAGTTTTAAGGGAGAGTACTGATGAGTATGACAGAAAAACGCTTAAAAATAGGAATTACCTGCTACCCTACTCTTGGAGGCTCAGGTGTTATTGCTACAGAGCTAGGCAAGCTGTTAGCAGAAAAAGGACATCAGGTACATTTTATTACGTCCAGTATGCCCTTTAGGCTAGGAAAATACCATCCAAATATCTTTTTCCATGAGGTCGAAGTCAATCATTACTCCGTTTTCCGTTATCCGCCTTACGATCTCACGTTAGCTAGCCGAATGGCTCAGGTCGCTAATATGGAGAAGCTTGATATTTTACATGTTCATTATGCTGTCCCTCACGCCATTTGTGCCTTCTTAGCAAAGCAAATGATTCACCATCCGATAAAAATTATTACTACGCTTCATGGAACAGACATTACTGTGTTGGGCTATGACGATACGTTGAAAGATATGATTCGCTTTGGTATTGAACAATCAGATCGAGTAACAGCCGTTTCTGATGAGCTCATTAAGCAAACACATGAGCTTCTGAATATCAACAAAGAAATTGATAAGATTTATAACTTCGTTGACTCTAGAGTGTACTTTAAACGAGATTCCACTGATCTTCGAGAGCGCTACTCTCCAAACGGAGAAAAGCTCCTTATACATATTTCAAATTTTAGACCTGTTAAGAGAGTAACGGATGTCGTCCAAATCTTCCGCAAGATTGTCCATAAACTTCCAGCTAAGCTTTTATTAATTGGAGAAGGGCCTGAACTATCAAGAACCTGTGAATGGGTGCAGGAAAATGGACTGAATGAGCATGTCGTCTTCTTAGGGAAGCAGGAGGATGTCTCAGAGATCTTATCGCAAATGGATTTAATGCTATTACCTTCTGAGAAGGAAAGCTTTGGCTTGGTTGCCTTAGAAGCGATGTCATGTGGTGTGCCTGTAATCGCATCTAATGCTGGAGGATTACCTGAGCTTATTGATCACGGTCAATCTGGCTTTACATATCCGGTTGGAGAGGTAGAAGCAATGGCAGAGTCAGCACTAGGATTATTGATGAATGAAGAACAGCATAAAAGCTTTTCGCAAGCAAGCATTAAACGAGCAACGACGATGTTTTCAGCAGATAAAATGGTGGGCATCTATGAAGATATCTATTTTCAAACACTTACAGAACAATAAATAGATAAGCTGTTCAGGCAAAGGATGAAGAATATGAAGCTAGACCTAGATGAAAGGTTTTCAGCAGGGATAGACGTCATTAAAAGGTTAGAGGATAGAGGCTACGAGGCTTATTTTATTGGGGGCTGTGTCAGGGATCTTTTGCTCAATCGCCAAGTGGCTGATATTGATTTATGTTCATCGGCTAAACCAGAGGAGGTTATTCGCCTCTTTTCACGAACTATTCCAACTGGCTTACAGCATGGAACAGTTACTGTGCTGTGGAGGAGAAAGCAAATAGAGGTTACGACCTTTCGGACGGAGCAGAACTACGCCAATCATAGGCATCCCAAGGAGGTTCAATTTGTCTCTACTCTTGCAGAGGACTGCAAGCGTAGAGATTTTACAATTAATGCTATAGCTATGGATAAGGACGGAAGAATTATCGATTATGAACATGGAGTAGCTGACTTGGAAAGAAAACAAATCAAAACCGTCGGACATCCTGAGGAGCGATTTCAAGAGGATGCTTTGAGAATGCTTAGAGCGATTCGGTTTAGTACACAGTTAAGATTTAGTATCCAATCCGCTACGTATGAAGCGATTAAGAGGCATAAGCTCCTCTTACAGCATATAGCGAAAGAGCGTATCAGTGTTGAATTCCAAAAAGTCATGCAGGCTGACGCCGTGCAACAGGGCGTTCGTTTGCTATTAGATTCGGGTATTGCTGGTGATATTCATCCTTTTTCGGGAGTTACTTCTGCCTTCCAAAGCTTTTCTACCTTTGACTTACAAGAGCTGTCAGAGAAGGAAAGATGGGTGTTGCTTTTATTCCTTGTAGCCGATGAAGAAAAGGCATTACACTTCTTGAAGCAGAATATGCTTCCAAAGCTTTTGAGTAGGGAGATAAGGAAATTAACCAAGCTTTGCTATGCCTATCCAACCTATCGTAAAGCTACTCATTTTTCGGATTTAATGCTTGTTCAGCTTGGTCAAGAAAATGTGTTTTTTCTATTGCTTATGAATAGGTTAGTGACTTCTCCTTCTAACGATTATTTGTTTGAGCAGAAGCTACAGCATGAACAAGAAATAATACGTAGCAGGATAGAACACCTCCCGCTCCAGGCAATAGAACAATTAGCGATTTCAGGCGAGGAGCTTGCTAAGCTTTATATGCAGAGAAAAAAAGGACAATGGATTCAACAAGCACTAGAAAGGCTACTGCTCGCTGTTGTGAATCGAGAAGTAGAAAATGAACGGGACAGGCTGATAGCTTTTATGATGGAGAGTGAAGGGTATGAATGAAAATCGGGAAAGAGTACTAGATGAGTTGCTACAGCACAGAGATTCCTTTTTGTCAGGAGAGGAGCTGAGTAAGCGTCTTAGTATTTCGCGTACAGCTGTGTGGAAGCATATTGAGGAGCTTAGGAGAGATGGTTATACGATTAATGCTGTTAGAAAGCAAGGATATATGATTAAAGCAGTTCCTTCCTCATTAGAGGTATCCGCTATTCATCCTTTTTTGGAGACTGAATTTGTTGGTAAAGAGATGTATACGTACGGAGAAGTGATGTCAACTCAACTGATTGCTCATGAAAAGGCAAAGTCAGGGGCAGCCTCGGGAACAGTTATCCTTGCCGATTTGCAAACACAGGGGAAGGCTAGACTTGGGAGGCGCTGGCATTCACCAAAAGGTACGGGAATTTGGATGAGCCTGATGGTAAAGCCCTACCTTCCATTATCGGCGATACCACAGCTAACTCTACTTACTGCTGTAGCCTTAGTAAGAGGTATTCATCAAGAAATAGGCTTAGAGGTGCAAATAAAATGGCCGAATGATCTCCTTTTTCATGGAAAAAAGCTTTGTGGCATTCTTACTGAGGTTCAAGCTGAAGCTGATCAAGTGAATTATGTCATTATCGGGATTGGCATGAATGTCAATCATCAAGAGAAGGATTTTGACGAAAGCCTGTCATCAATAGCTACCTCATTAAGAATTGAAAAAGGAAAAAAGCTGGATAGAAATAAATTGATTGCTGTACTGCTTAAGGAATGGGAAATTCTTTATCAGCTTTACATGAAGCAAGGCTTTTCTCCTATAAAAACTTTATGGGAAACGTATGCTTTATCCTTAGGTCAACAAATTACTGCCCGCACGGTACAAGGGAATTATACAGGAATGGCTAAAGGTATTACCGACGAAGGGATTTTACTGCTTGAGGACGAGCAAGGAACGATTCATAAAATCTATTCAGCAGATATAGAGACACCCAAAACGTAATCTGCTATAATACGAGTAAGAAAGGCGGTATCCATTCCTTGGAACTGTACTTTGCTCTATATGTATAAGTTTTATTATTATCTGATGAGTTAAGCAGAGTAATGATAAGCTCTGTGTCGTATGATGAATACCCTTAAAGCTATCTTGTATAACAAGAGATAGTATTGATAATGAAACACCTACGAAAATGGATTCTGCCTTGAACCAAAAAAATGGACGGGGACAGAGGGATCGTTAGGGACATTTTGGTATGTCTTACAAGCCTTCTGCCTATTAAGTGCAGACAGGCTTTTTTGCTTAGACGATCCTCCTCAATGCTTGTTTGTCTTCACAAAGAAAAAGGAGGAATAGAAAATGAAACAGGTAACAACAGCTACTTTAAAGCAAATGAAACAGGAAAACGGAAAAATTGCTATGGTCACCGCTTATGATTTTCCGACAGCTAAGCTTGCTGACGAAGCTGGGATTGATGTGATTCTTGTCGGAGATTCATTAGGAATGGTTGTTTTAGGATATGACTCTACCGTTCATGTGACTGTACAGGATATGCTGCATCATACGAAAGCGGTTACAAGAGGGGTGGAGCGTGCTTTCGTCGTGACGGATATGCCTTTCTTAAGCTATCACGGGAGCTTTGATCGTACGTTAGATGCTGCTTCTAGGCTGATGCAGGAGGGAGGAGCTCATGCCCTTAAGCTTGAAGGTGGGCAAGAAATAGCTCATACGGTTGAGCGGCTTGTTCTTGCCGGGATACCTGTTATGGGACATATTGGACTTACTCCGCAAGCTGTACACCAGCTTGGTGGCTATAAGGTTCAAGGAAAAGACGTAGCTTCTGCGCAAAAGTTAATTGAGGATGCAAAGGCATTAGAGCAAGCTGGAGCATTCTCTATAGTATTAGAGTGTATTCCAGCTCCACTGGCTAAGCTTATTTCTGAGCAGCTTACCATTCCTACGATTGGTATCGGAGCAGGTGTGGAATGTGACGGACAGGTATTAGTTTTCCATGATTTAGTCCAATACAAAAGTAGCTTAAATCCAAAATTCGTTAAGGCATATTCTGAAATCGGTTCGTTCATTTCAGAGGCACTAGGGAACTATATTAAGGAAGTTAAGACAAAGGACTTCCCCACAGAAGAATATTCCTTCTCTATAAATGAGGAAGTCATTGAACAATTGTATGGGGGAAAAGGGGATACATCAAAATGAAAATAGTAAGAACGATTCAGGAATGGAGATCCATACGACGTTCCTTTGAGCAACAAACGGTTGGTTTTGTGCCAACTATGGGTTATTTACACGATGGACATATTAGTCTCATTAAGGAAGTTCAGCAGCATGCAGATATTACCGTCCTTAGTATATTTGTGAATCCTTTGCAATTTGGACAAAATGAAGATTACGGCTCATATCCCCGTGATGAGGAAAAGGATACTAATATGGCTCAACTGGCAGGTGTAGATTATGTTTTTATCCCTGATGTTAAAGAGATGTATCCTGCCCCAACTCGAACGAAGGTTCATATTGAAGGTATAACTGAACAGCTTTGCGGTAGGTCTAGACCCGGACATTTTGATGGTGTGGCTACCGTTGTAGCGAAGCTTTTTAATATCATTCAGCCTGACTATGCTTGCTTCGGGCAAAAGGATGCTCAGCAAGCAGCCGTCATTCATCAGCTTATTACAGACCTAAATATACCTGTAGAATTGATAATTTGCCCTACGATCCGTGAGGAGGATGGGTTAGCAAGAAGCTCTAGAAATATCTATCTCGATTCAGAGCAAAGGCAGCACGCTACTATCCTATATGAAGCATTGCGCGATGGGTTTAAAGAGGTAGAAGCAGGGGAAAGGAAAACCGAAACGGTCAAAGCGAATATGTTCAAAAAAATAAATTCCGTATCTATGGCACATATTGACTATGTGGATATTTTATCGTACCCTAGCTTAGGTGGATTGTCTCAGCTTCAGGGGAAAATTCTTATGGCCGTAGCGGTCAGGTTTGGGGCAACAAGATTAATTGATAATTTTATTATAGAGGTTAACGATCAGGAGGTCACATTATGTTTCGGCATATGATGAAAGCAAAAATTCATAGAGCTACAGTTACAGAAGCAAATCTACAATATGTAGGAAGTATTACGATTGATCAGGACTTAATGGAAAAGGTAGATATTTTGCCTCATGAAAAAGTTCAGGTCGTTAATAATAACAATGGAGCTCGTTTGGAGACGTACGTCATTCCAGGCGAGAGAGGAACAGGTATTATTTGTTTAAATGGAGCAGCAGCTAGATTGGTTCAGCCTGGAGATACGGTTATCGTTCTATCCTATGCTTTAGTTGCAGAGGATAAAGTGAAGGAATTCAAGCCGAAGGTAGCCATCATGGGAGAAGGAAACCAAGTGGTGGAGCTATTGGATTATGAGCAGCATGGTACCATTGCTTAATTATTAATGAAAAAGTCTGTTTTCGCAAAGAAATGTGCGAAGCAGGCTTTATTTTTTGGCAAAACGCACACACTATACAAATGATGAAAGCAGGTGGAGTGAAAAAAGGGAGGAATGAAAATGGAGATTCATGACATGTTTAAGCCGTTAAATGAAAAACTGGAGCTGTTGCATAATAAAGTGAAACAATCCTCTCCGCATACAGAATTTGAGGAGGAGGTTGAGGATTTAAAACAAAAAAGTGAGGAAATCGTAGAAAATTGGCTGACGTTTGAAAATAAATTAGGTCAATTAATTCAAGCTATGAAGCATCATCCACAGGATAAGGAGCCGTTAGGTGAAGAAGTAGGAGAAGGGATGTGGGAAAACCAAGAGGAGCAAATCGCTGATCTATATCAAAAATGGTACAAGTCTGAGGATTCGGCAACGTTTACGTCAAATCCTGATTGGAAAAAAGGCTCTGCTTTGTATGAGCTGCTCATGTTTGAGCACGCTATTCCTTATCTCGTTAAGACAGTGGAGCAGTACCCTGAATTTGATACGGCTAGATTATTTTTAGCTCATGCGTATTTAGCCGGTGATGAACGGAGTAAGGCTAGATATCAGCTGAGCTTTTTAAGCGAAACATCTACCGTCCCTGAGATTGTGCAGCTTGCCTTGCATGGACTAGGCTGTATGGCTGGCGCATTGAAGGAATATGAACGCTCCGCCCTTTATTTTGAGAAAATTGACATGAGTAGTGTGCAAACAGAGTGGTTACCCGTTTTTATAGCGAATTACGCTAAATCCTTGTTTCATCTGCAACGATATGAAAGCTGTCTAGAGCAATGGAGATGGTATTACGAGCTAATGCCATCGGATTGGCGCGGTCCTTATATGTTAGGAAAGGTATTTATGAAACAGGGTGATCAGGAGGCAGCCCTTTCCTTTTGGTTTGAAGCTTTGCAAATTCAAGAAGATCCCGTTCTATTGCAGGATATGGCTCAGCATTTTGAACAGGGCTCGCTCCATGGAATGGCTGCTCAATGCTATGAGAGAATGACTCGCCATCATACGATGAACAGAGATGCTCAGGCTTGGTTTGGTTTGGCTTGGAATTTGGGTCTAGCTCAAAAAAAGCAAAAGGCTAGGCAAATGTTTTTAAAGGGACTTAGTCTATTCCCTAAGCATTTGGAGCTTCAAGTAGCCTATGTTTGGATGCTGATCTACTGGAACGAACGTAATAAAGTACTCAAAAATCTAATGACATTAAAGAAACAATATCCTGATCATCCTTTAGTTATTGGACTCGGCTACCTTTATGAGGGGAAGCTTGGTGCAGTGGATGATGTGTTCGCTTCTCATTTACACGTCTCTCAATTTCCTGTAAGCTAGAAGCATATGAGGTGATATGCAGTGGAGTTTTTGAGTAAGTATAAGTATGTGGTGGTGGACTTTGAAACCACAGGAAATCGTGTGAAGGATGGGGATCAGATCATTCAGATTGGGTTGTGTGTGATTGAGCAAGGTGAAATTACAGAAACCTTTTCTTCGAACGTTCGACCTACTGTCAAGATTCCAGCCTTTATTGAACAGTTAACAGGGATTTCAGAGCAGGATGTTGCCGATGCTCCCTCTATAGAAGAGTTACTACCTGAGTTAATGAAGCGATTAGATAACGCTTGCTTTGTGGCTCACAACGTACATTTTGATCTATCCTTTTATCAAGGGATATTGGAGGAGCATGGGTACCTTCCTTTTAAAGGACCTATTATAGATACAGTAGAGCTTTCAAGAATTATTTGGCCAGAAAAAGAAGGCTACAAGCTTTCTCAGCTTTCATCCGATGTAGGAGTTATTCATGAAAATCCACATCAAGCAGATAGTGACGCGATGGCAGCTGCTCAGTTATTTATTCAGCTTTGTGCTGAGCTTGAGGAGCTTCCTCTTATTACTATACAACGAATGATTCCATTGGCTAAAACCCTGCATTCGGATATAGATACTCTGATGCGCAGAGCGGAAAGCTCTAAAATTTTGCAGCAGGCTTTAACGAATCAGCAGGATCATCATATTGAAGTCTATCGCCATTTAGCTTTACGAAAAGATCCTGAGAATGAGGGGGCTACTAAGCAATACCATATAAGTGAAGAGACCCACAAAGCTTTTAAAAGCCTTTTGCAAATTACTGAAGAGGATTTACATACAATCAAGCTACAAGACTATATTGGAGCCGTTCTTCCAGACTATGAGGTGCGAAAAGGTCAGCAGCTTTTTTTTGAGCATATTATTCATTGTTTTCGGAATGGACAGCATGGCTTAACCGAGGTTGGAACGGGAACTGGTAAGACGTTAGCCTATCTATTTGCAGCTGCCTTATGGTCCTATGTTTCCGGGGAAAAGGTGGTCATTAGTACATATACAATCCCTTTACAGGAGCAGGTTATGCTAAAGGAATGGCCAATCATTAAACAGGTGCTTCCTTTTTCGAGTCGAATTAGTGTGATTAAAGGTAAACAGCATTATGTCTGCTTAAGTCGCCTAGAGCAAGCCTTTACTAATGTGGTGGAAGAGCGGAATTATGATTATGACCTGACCAAACTCCAGCTTTTAGTTTGGCTCACACGCACTACGACAGGTGATGTTGAGGAATTAAACCTGACAACTGGAGGCAGGGAGTTTTGGAAAAGAATTCAAACAGAAGGTTCTTCCTGCTTTCAACGGGATTGTCCGTGGTTTAAACGCTGTTTTTACTATAAAGCTAAACGTGATGTTCAACAGGCCGACGTGATCATCACTAATCATTCTTTACTGATTTCAGATGAAAAGTTCGGTCATATTCTGCCACCCTATCATTTTGCTATTGTTGATGAGGCTCACCACCTAGAGCAGATCGCTGTGGAGCATTTGGGGATTAAAATGCCTTATGCTCTTCTTCACTCTCTTTTCCAGCGCTTTATCACGATTGATCGTCAAGCGTTGCCTTATCAATTACATGCCATCTTTCAGCTTTTGATTCAGGGGGAAGAGCTTGAAAGCAGAATGAATCAGTTGGTTGACCTTTTACATGAGCTGAAGGTAGCGGTAGATGAACTATTTACTATGCTCCATTTGTATTGTCTCGAGAAGCCTGCTAATGCTCTAGAGGGCAACAAACGATTAAGTCGAATTGTTCATGATTCTGAACAGGATCCTCTTTGGGAGCAAACCCTACAGCTTGCTGAGCTAGTGCAAGAGACAGGGTTAAAAGCAATAAGCTCTTTTCACAAGCTAAATGGTCAGCTAGAGGAATGTGAAATCAGTCAGTCACAGAAGCAAACCATTCAGGATTATAGAAGAACAGGAGAGCAGCTTTTTGAACAGGTTGAATGGCTAGCTACTCATCTTTTAGAGGCAGACTTAAAAAATTATGTATACTGGTTTGAGTATGAGACACAAAATAATAAACATTTAATGTCTTTCCAGATAAGGCCATTATCTGTCTCAGCATATTTTAAGGAAAGCTTGTTTACTAAAAAAGAGAGTATAGTCCTTACCTCTGCTACACTGCAGGTTAAAGAAAGCTTCAAATTTTATGAAAGCCAGCTTGGTCTTGAGGAGGAGGATGTATCAACGTTAAAGGTATCCTCTCCTTTTCATTATGCTGAGCAAGCTAGATTATTTATTTCAGAGGATATTGCTTCATTAAGTGAAGGAAATGAAGCAGGCTTTATTACAGAGCTAGCCGAATCAATCCTACAGGTTGCTCAAATTACGGACGGACGTATGTTGGTCCTGTTCACTTCACATCGTCAGCTAAGGATGACCCATGAAAAGCTTAAGCAGGCTTTAAGTGATCAAGGTATCTTTTTATTTGCACAAGGAATAGACTCCGGAAGCAGAATGAAGCTAACAAAGAATTTTCAAAGCCAAGCGAAGGCCGTTTTGTTAGGAACGAGTAGCTTCTGGGAAGGAATTGACATTCCAGGGGAGGATCTGAGCTGTTTGGTTATTGTTAAGCTACCATTTACACCTCCAAATACTCCTTATTACGAAGCGAAGGCGGAGGAGCTGAAAAGGGACAAGAAGAACCCATTCAAGGATTATGCGTTACCACAAGCAGTCATTCGTTTTAAGCAGGGCTTTGGTCGATTAATTAGGAGACAGACTGATCGGGGGATTGTTATTCTGTTTGACCGCAGAGCGATAACGGCTAGGTATGGAAGAGTGTTTCTTGATTCGTTGCCAGCCATTCCTGCTGAGGTGCTGGATAAAGAAAAAATGCTTCATGAAATAAAGCAATGGTTTCTAGTAGTAGAAGAAAATAAGACAAAAAACTAAATCTGATGAGCTAACGTGTGTGAAAGGATGGTTGAGGATGAAAACAAGATTTGAAAATGGGGTCATTATTACAGGGAACAAGCAAAATGCTTGGTTTAAACAAGGGTATATGGTTATTGAGGATAACAAAATCGTTGAGATTGGCGATGCAGAAATAGAGGTTGGTAGCAGCAATGCGCAATATGACCAAATCATTGATCTTAAAGGAAGGTGGGTGATGCCTGGATGGGTAAACACCCACGGACATGCAGCCATGTCTTTGCTCAGAGGGTATGCAGATGATTTGCCACTCAAAGAATGGTTAGAGCAAAAAATGTGGCCGATGGAGGGACAATTTAATGCTGATACGGTTCGGGCAGGTACGGCATTAGCTGTAGTTGAAATGCTTAAAACGGGAACGACCTGCTTTCTTGATATGTATGATCATATGAGCACGGTTGCTAAGGTTGTTGAAGAGTCTGGGATTCGAGCTGTGCTAGCAAGAGGGGTTATCGGGTTGTGTCCAGAAGAGGAGCAAATCAGGAAGCTGCAGGAAGCTACTCAATTTGCTTTAGAATGGGATCATCAGGCTAATGGAAGAATTACGACGATGATGTCACCGCATGCTCCATACACGTGTCCTCCGCACTATATCCAAAATATTATTGAGCAAGCGGCAAAGCATCAGTTACCTGTTCATATTCATATGTCTGAAACGGCTAGAGAGGTGCAGCAAAATGTAGACGATTATGGGAAAAGACCGGTAGCCCATCTTCGAGATCTTGGTGTATTTGAGCTTCCGACATTGGTAGCACATGCCGTTCATGTGAACGAGGAAGAAATGGATATTTTACAGCAGTATGATGTAAAGGTTGCCCATAATCCAACAAGTAATCTTAAGCTAGGCTCAGGTATTGCACCAGTTCCTAGTTATCTAAAAAGAGGAATTACAGTTTCTCTAGGTACGGATAGTGCCGCATCAAACAATAAACTGGATATGTTCCAAGAGGCCCGTTTAGCTGCGCTTATTCACAAAGGAGCAGGTGAGGACCCTCTAGCTGTTCCAGCTGAGGAGGCCCTTCGAATGGGAACAAAGTGGGGAGCGGAAAGTGTATTCCTATCACAGGTAGGAGCTTTAGAAGTGGGTATGGAAGCCGATTTTATTACGATTAATCCAAATCAAGCTCATTTGCAGCCTGCGCACCAGCCTATTTCACATATTATATACTCAGCCACTGGTCAGGATGTAGAGGATGTATATGTTCAAGGAAAGCAAATTGTGAAGAATAAGGAATGTTTATTCTTAGATGAGGAAAGGATAATATATGAAGCTAACCAAGCTTTCCAAAAGCTAAATCAGGTCTAATGCTTAAGCAAATTAAAGTATTAATTATAGGAGCTTGGAAGGTAGGGGTGTGCCTACATAAGCTAAACAAACTAAAGCAAATGCAGGCACTGCACAATGAATTTGAGGGTAGGTCGGATAATTTTTAATACGAAACTCTAAAGTATGGAACGAGCTAAAGATGCTTTGGAAAAAAAATATGCAGGTAATCAAAGACTTTCTCATTTGCTTCATGTATAGGTGAGGTGGGGCCAAACCATACATGGGTAGCTTGCATAGCTTCGTTAACAAGGACGACAGAATCGGTATCGGAAGCCTCATTTTCTAGATAAGACTTCGTAGTGTTTTCAATGATGCAGCCCCCCTTTATAAGCGGTAAGCATAGTATAGCCTTAAAGCATGAACGTATGAGTAACATATTTTACAGTGCTTAAAAAATGATACCAGTATAAAAGTGTACTCATAAATAAGGGCATGAACGATATACTTAATGGCAAGGAGGGATTTTTATGAAAAAATTTTTTCTTGCCTGTTTGATTTTGTTTGTGTCTTTTCTAATCGGTTGTGAGCAAGGACATTTACAGGAAAATGCTACGGATACAACAGATGTAGGGGATATAGAAAAGCCACTTGATTTGCCTGCTACGAGTAGCTCGAAGGGTATTAAGGATACAATGGAGGAGAATGCTAAAGAAAAGCTTGAAGTTCAGCGGAAATTGATGGAGATTTCCTATGATCTTAATGTGTTGATTCAACGAGTGGAGCAAGAGTATAGTAAATGGAATCAACCAGATCAAACGATGACATATACAATAAATAATGCTCTTGAAGAAGAGCAACAGGTAATTGGCTTATATCATTCTCCTATGGAGTGGGAGATGGTGGGAAAGCTAGGGGATGACCGCTCATTTAAGATGACAAACCTGAATGAATCTGTTATTTTAGAATATGATGAGCAGAAGCATACATTAAATGTACAGGAGTTTTCTTATTTACTCCCGCATCATCATTTGACGATTTTGCAGGATTCCTTACAGGAAAAGCACGCTTCAAGGCTTACATGGACCAAAACACCTGAAAGCTGGGTAGCTTCCGTTCAATTCCCGCTTACTTCGTTATCAGACGATATATTAGCTTATTTATCACATGGTGATCTTTCAGGAGAAGGGGCGAAGCATCCATTCACAGAGTATTTTATTACATATGAACTCATTTTTTCTGCTGACCAAACGAGCTTAGCTGAGATTACGTTTTCAATAAACAAAGGAAATGATGTCATTAATCAGCTAACATTCATACTATAGCTTCTTTATATAAGTTAGCCTTGAATAAGGACATGTAAAAAAGATGAAAAGGGATTTTTTTGATGAAAAAATGGATTATTATTGGAACAGGAATATTACTTATTGTGCTGTGGCAGGCTATTGATATCTACTCAACAGTCCAGGCAGATCGACAAGATGGACTAAACCGTTATATGCAGCTTATACCGGAATCTGCTGTTGTACAGGAAACCTTTCGTTATCATGGAGAAAAACGTTTTATGGTGTTTAACCTCGAAATTGAAGATAGTGTATATGCTTACTTTTATGTGAGTGAGGATGGAGATACGTATACTTTGAACCATGATGAGCTAGTTTTAACAAGCTCCGAGGCTATGGAGAAAGTTAGACAGGAATTTTCCGAGCTAACGGTCATTCACCGGATTACACCAGCTATTTCAGGACAGGATTTCACTTGGGAAATTGTGGCACAGGATAGCGGAGAAGATTATCAGTATCTCTACTATTCTATGACGGATGGAGAGTTTCAAAAGAGGTTTACGTTATCAAACTAGTTGTTTGATTAAATTAGCTATATCAGACCTAACGATTTAAGAATTACAATGATTCACCAATATATGGAATGGCAGACCTTTAGATAAGGATACTGTGATTCCTTTTTTATTTTCGTTTCACAAAGATCTAAAAGAAGGATTGGAGAGAGGTAGATGGGCTATTTGTCAAGGAATTTTCACATTTTTTTAGTAGGATGGAAGTCAATTACAAGTCAACTGTATATCAATTTATGATATACTCATATATATACCCGATAGAATGGTATGTTCTTTTAAGAGTGTCTGCTAGACTGAAGTGGAGAGGAGATGAAGTATATGTTGAAAAAGTTAAACAAAAAAATAATCCTCCTTTCGTTTACGCTAACGTTGGTTTTGCTGTTTGGCGGTTGGTTTACGTATCAGTATTATGGAGCGGAAAAGCCAATTCAGGATATGGTGACAGAGCTAGAGCAGACAGAACTACTAGAGCTTTATACGGATCAAAAGAGGGTTTCTTTAACCGTTGGTTTTGAGAATAATCCAAGTTTCGGAAAAGATATCTTAAAGATCTATGATTTTGTGCGAGGCTTTAATCCTGAGAAGGAAGTTCAGTTAAATATAGCATTAAGTCAAGGAGAGAATCATCCTTGGTGGCTTGAGCATTCCGCCCAAATCACAGAGGCTGTGCATCAGAAGCAATATTCAGAGCTTAGTGGAATTCTGGAGGAATGGCAGGAGCAAGGTCTTATATCAGAAGGAAATGTAAGGATGAATCAAAATCATCTCTTTATCTATGTTAAACCGGTGAACGACTCTGAGGTGTATATTTATATTCCCTTTCTAATGGAAAAACAAAGCTAAACGCTAAGTAAGGCGGTGATAAGATGATAAAAAAAGAATGGTTCTTCGGAGCAGTTCCCGTTATTCTGTTATTTCTGTTCTATATAGAGGTTAATATTGGTCCTATTTTATTTGTCATGCTTATTGCTGGATTGGTTTTTTATCTAGTGAGAAAGCAAGGGGCCTATCCTGTCGCAAAGCCAAAGCAACGAAAAAGCCATGAGGTTCCTACTATGGAAAAGAAGTTTACCGATATTGGTGGACAGGAGCGTGCTAAGCAGGAGCTTAAGGAGGCGATTGATTTTCTTAAGCAGGATAAAGAGGCTGATCATTATGGGATTCGCCCGTTAAAAGGTATTCTGCTAACGGGACCTCCTGGAACAGGGAAAACATTAATGGCCAAAGCGGCAGCAAATTATGCTGAAGCGGCTTTTGTCGCTGCTTCTGGAAGTGAATTTGTTGAAATGTATGTTGGAGTTGGAGCTAGCAGGATTCGAAATCTGTTTAAAGAGGTTAAGACCTTAACAGCGGAGAAAAACCTTGACCGAGGTGTTATCTTCATTGATGAGATTGACGCGATAGGAGGAAAGCGTGAGGGGCAGCAGCAGAAGGAGTATGATCAGACTTTAAATCAGCTTTTGACTGAAATGGATGGCATGTTAACCTCTGACTCACCTAGAATCCTTATTATAGCGGCCACCAATCGAAAGGATATGCTGGACCAAGCATTGCTTAGACCAGGAAGGTTTGATCGACATATCCAGGTTGACTTACCTGATAAAAATGGCCGGAAGCAAATTTTAGATATTCACTTTGAAAATAAACCGCTAGCAGAGGACGTGGATTTAGAAACGGTAGCTATAGACTCTTATGGGTTCTCAGGTGCTCAGTTGGAGAGTGTTGCTAATGAAGCTGCTATTTATGCCTTTAGAGTAAAGAATCCTACCATTACTAGCACGCATATTTCCACGGCGATTGATAAGGTCATGATGGGAGAGCAAACGGATCGGGAGTCAACAGAGGAGGAGAAGAAGCGAGTGGCCTTCCATGAGCTAGGACATGCGATCGTTTCTGAGGTGCTTCGTCCTAATTCTGTTTCCCAGGTTGTTCTGATCCCGCGTGGAGGAGCATTAGGGTATGTTCGACAGGCCCCGCAGAAGGAAATGTATCTGCATACAAAATCCTATATTGAGGAGCAAATCATGATTTGTTTAGCAGGTGCTGTGACGGAGGAGATTTATTATGGGGAGCGTAGCACAGGGTCAAAAAATGATTTTGAACAAGCCTTAAATCTAGTGCATCATATGATTGATGCTGGACTTACATCCCTAGGTATTGTTTCGATTCAGCATCTCTCTAAAAGCAAAATTCAAGAGGAAGCGAATAAGATTCTAAATCAGCTTCTCATGAAAACGAGGAAGGTGCTTGAAGAGCATGATCGAGTTTTTCAATTAGGCTATGATCAGCTTATGCAGGAGGAAAGAATGAGTGGAGCACGTTTTCAACAGCTCCTTGAAGAATATAAGACTGTCCACGCTTAACATGGACCTTTGTTCATGTTAAGCTTTTTTTGTTAGGCTGAATTAGTGGAAGGATTCTGAGATTACATTCATTTCTCTTTTCCTTTTTTCAGGGGTGGCAACGGAGCTCATTTATTTATATAATAAGAGCATTGGATCTGAGTTACATATGGACAAGTAGCAATCAATTTATAGTGAAATGTTGGAGGGAATATCGTTGAAAATTACAATATCTCAAGTAGGACAGCATGTTGAAGAGACTGTAACCATCGGAGCGTGGTTATATATTAAAAGATCGAGCGGAAAAATCCAGTTTTTACAGCTCCGTGATGGGACAGGCTTTATTCAAGGGGTTATGGTCAAGAAAGAAATAGATGAGGAATCTTGGGAAGCGGCAAAGCAGATCACTCAAGAAAGCTCCCTATACGTAACGGGAATCGTTCGCCAAGACGATAGAGCTCCGAGTGGATACGAATTAACGATTACAAAGCTTGAGGTTATTCAAGTAGCACAGGACTACCCCATTTCTCCGAAGGAGCATGGAACAGAGTTTCTTATGGATCATCGTCATCTATGGATTCGTTCTAAGAGACAGCATGCGATTCTAAAAATTCGATCTGAGATTATCAATGCGGTCTATCGCTTTTTTGATCAGAACGGCTTCCTTAAAATAGACCCACCTATTCTGACACCTACGTCTGCAGAAGGGACAACGAATCTTTTTCACACGAAGTATTTTGATGAGGATGCGTTTCTTTCCCAAAGTGGTCAGCTATATATGGAGGCTGCTGCTATGGCGCTTGGAAAGGTGTATTCATTTGGACCTACGTTCAGAGCAGAAAAGTCTAAGACTCGTCGTCATCTGATTGAGTTTTGGATGATTGAGCCGGAGATGGCCTTTATGGATCATGAGGAAAGCTTAGTGGTACAGGAGAATTTCGTTACCTATATTGCTCAGCAGGTTATAGAGAACTGCCCTCTTGAGCTTGAGGTGCTGGAAAGAGATGTAGAGAAGCTGAAGAATATACAAGCACCATTTCCTAGGATTACGTATGATGAAGCCATTAAGCTATTACAGGAAAAGGGACATGAGATTAAGTGGGGAGATGATTTTGGAGCTCCTGATGAAACGGCAATTGCTGATCACTTCAGTAAGCCTGTATTTATTACGCACTATCCTAAGGACATTAAAGCGTTCTACATGAAGCCTGATCCTAATCGTGAGGATGTTGTGCTCTGTGCAGATTTAATCGCCCCTGAGGGCTATGGAGAGATTATAGGGGGAAGCCAAAGGATTGATGATCCAGAGCTTATGGCTGAAAGGTTTAGTGAGCATCAGCTATCTCCTGAAACGTATAAGTGGTATTTAGATTTAAGAAAATACGGTACGGTTCCTCATTCAGGCTTCGGTTTGGGCTTAGAGCGTACTGTTGCGTGGATCACAGGTACAGATCATGTGCGTGAAACGATTCCTTTCCCACGTTTATTAAATCGTCTATACCCATAAAGTGATTGAAATGGAGTGAGGCTAGTGATCTCGATTCAACAGTGGCAAAAATGGATGAACAAAGGGAGTGCCTCCATTCCGTCTGTCCTTTTACAGAATTACAAAAAGCTATCCATATCTGATCACGAGCTACTACTGATTATTCATTTGCAGGCTTTTGCTGATGAAGGGACGAAGCTCCCAAGCATGGAACTGCTTTTAGAACGAATGACCAGTACGGAGGAAGAGCTGAGTCAGATGCTGAACAGAATGCACAAAAATGGTGTATTGGACATTGCAGCAAGCCTTGATGATGAAGGAAAACATACGGAGAGGTATTGCTTGAATCCTTTATGGGAGAAGCTCTATCTTCTGCTCGCCAATGAAAACAGAGAGCAGGTTGCTGCTGCCTCAGCTTCTGCTTGGCCAGATTCGGAGGCAGACGCCTCTACTCAGCTACAGAAGGAGAAGCTTGAGGGAGAAATCTTTTTACGCTGTGAGCAGGAGTTTGGGCGACCTCTTTCTCCTATCGAGTGTGAAACGATTGGCTTTTGGCTAGATGAAGACGGCTATGAGCCGCAGATGATTTTTCTAGCCCTAAAAGAGGCTGTTGTATCTGGAAAGCTGTCCCTGCGTTATATTGACCGGATTTTATTTGAATGGCAAAAGAGTGGAGTGCGGACTCTAGAGCAGGTCAGAGAACACAGCAAAAAGTTTAGACAGCAGCAGATCAGTAAATCAAAAGGGAAAACGGAAAAGCAAGAGGTAGAGTTTACTTTTTATAACTGGTTAAAATAAGCTCGTTGAAGTAATAGTGAGTTAAGAGAAATAGTAATTAAAGAAAAGCTGATTAAAGTTAGCCCAACGATGGAATAAATTTTTGCTGGAGATATGCTTATGAATAAAAAAAACATGCAGACCGTATTGGATACGCTAAAGGAAATGTTTCCTGACGCCTATTGTGAATTAGATCATGCTAATGCCTTTGAGCTGACGATTGCTGTACTACTATCTGCCCAATGTACAGATAAAAAGGTCAATGAGGTAACGGCTGACTTGTTTCAGAAATACAAAACTCCAGATGATTATATTGCCGTTCCTTTAGAGGAGCTGGAGCAGGATATTAAGCGTATTGGTCTTTATCGAAATAAAGCAAAAAACATTAAAGCCCTGAGTCAGTTACTCATTGAACAGTATAATGGTGAGATTCCACCAGTCCATGAAGAGCTTGTGAAGCTTCCAGGAGTAGGTAGAAAGACGGCTAATGTGGTTATGTCTAACGCGTTTGACTACCCAGCTATTGCTGTAGATACACATGTGGAGCGAGTTTCTAAGCGTCTAGGCATATGCAAATGGAAGGATTCTGTATTGCAGGTTGAGCAAACTCTAATGAAAAAAGTTCCTAAAGAAGAGTGGACGATGACCCATCATCGCTTGATTTTCTTTGGGCGCTATCATTGTAAGGCTCAAAACCCGCAGTGCGAAATTTGTCCTCTGTTAGAGCTGTGCCGTGAGGGAAAAAAGAGAATGAAGGTTAAGGTTTCATAGAATAGTTAGAGTAAAGCAAATAGGATATAATAAGTTAGGTAGAAAGTATAGGGGGAAGTCATTTTCATTATGAGAATGGCTTTTTTTAACGTATTAGAATTTATAAGTTTTTTGGGAATGAGCAGCTCCCCTTATGCGTTGAGGAAAGGTCTTTATGTATATTGAGGAGCGTCTACTCCGGCATTCATCAGGGGAGTAGACAGAACCTTGAATAGAGGAGTACTTGAAGAACTCCTTCGCACCGTTCGCAGTTCCCAGTGCGCGGTGCTGCACGGCATGATGGCAGTCGGCGTCCCTGTTTAGAGAAAAGGAAAGGATTTAATGCAAAAATCCACTCATTTAATAGAAAACAAGCTGAAAAAAGGACATTTGTTGCAAAAATCCACCTAATATATCTCCTATTAGCCCACATGAAGCTAGAAAGGAATGAATAAGTGGATATTTGCACTAAAACTAGGAATTGCCATCAAAAATGATTGAATTTAATGGATTTTTGCAACAAATCGTTTCAGCCGAGCCGAAAGCTCGCCCCGGACTGTCGTGTTTCCAACCAGCATGCAGCTCCCGACTGTCGTATTTTCGACCGTCGTGCAGTTCCAACCGGTGAGTAGCTCCCAATGCACGGTGTTACACGGCATGATGGTGGTCAATGAAGCAGAAGTTCGGTTAAAACTGCCACATCCTAAGGCAACACTTCCCCCTAATAAGGGACTAGGCAATTCCCAGCGCGCGAGTGTTGCTCTGCATGATGGCAGTCGGCTGGACTACATGACCTCTTCGAGAGTGCCTCGATAGAAGCTTTTCTTATACGTAAATATTTTGAAACTGAGAGCATTCTTATTTCGTATAAAGAAAGTAGTAAAGATTATTGAACAGGGGGCTTCAAATGAAGCAGGAAAACTTCGATGTACAAACTGAGTCACAATTAAAAGCTTTGAGTGAGATCAGTACAATCTCTGAGACACTTAAAGTAGAGTTGTGGTTACGTGGGGGATGGGCTATTGACTTTTTGCTTGGGAAAGTGACTCGCCTTCATGATGATATTGATATTGTAAC
Source organism: Bacillus horti (assembly GCF_030813115.1). Classification (NCBI taxonomy): domain Bacteria; kingdom Bacillati; phylum Bacillota; class Bacilli; order Caryophanales; family Bacillaceae; genus Caldalkalibacillus; species Caldalkalibacillus horti. Next base: position 56,313 of record NZ_JAUSTY010000005.1, read on the forward strand.
GTGGATACAAAATAGAGAACAATTAGAACAAGCACTTATTAAAAAAGGATATAAACAGGTTTCTGTCAGTGAGGAGTTTCGTAATAGGCAGTCTGATTTCCAGAAAGGTAATATAGAAATCACAATTAGTTATATCACTTATACTGAAACTGGAGACCTTATTATGAACGAACTACCAGAATGGAATTGGAGGGTAGACTCTTTGTCATCTCGACCCTATATGTTACATGGAATATCGCTGAACACATTACATCCAAAACAGCTTTTGGAAGAAAAAGAAGTCTATGAAGAGATTGGGCGCAATCCTCGACTAAAGGACGAAGAAAGTAAAAAGCTCCTGTATCAAATAATATCAAGTTTAAGTAGGCATTAAAATTGTACATATTTTAGTGAAACAAGTCTCTAAGATCAAAATATCGTGAGGAGAGATTAGATTGAATAGCTACGAGAAGATATGTGTGATGAGAATACGCAAGTTTGAAAAAGAAGTCTATAAAACCTCTGATTTTATGGGCTGGACGAAGGGAGTTCAACAAAAGTTTGACGGATTGATTCCTAGAAAGGTGCACCAATCCTTAGCCAGTGCCTTAGAAAAAGGGATTAAGTCCTTTATTGAGGGGATCAACCTTCTTCCGAAGCAGCAGATGGTTCAGGTGGAGGTTGAAAATCCCGATGATTTAGAAGGGTTAAGTAAGGCTGCTGATAAAATTATTCTATATTACAAGCGAATTGCCTCTGCAGAAGGTGCTGGTACAGGCTTTGGTGGCTTAGTATCAGCTGCTATTGATTTTCCTGCGTTAATTTCTATTAAACTTAAAATGCTTCAAGAGCTGTGGGTGTTGTTCGGCTATAGACTTGAGAATTTTGAGGATCGCTTATTTCTGCTTAAAGTATTTGAACTTCAATTCTCAGGGGAAGAAAGTAAGCAGCGGGTTTGGAAGGAAGTGAAGACGTGGGAGCAGAACGGTGAGAACGAGGATAAGACGTGGGATGATTATGATTGGGAAACGTTTTATATGGAGTATAAGCAGAGCATTGAGCTAAGGAAGCTATTTCAGCTTATTCCCGGCTTTGGTGCGATCGTTGGAGCATGGGCTAATTATTCGTTCCTTGAGGATTTAGGTAGTACAGCGGTTACATGTCTTCAGCTACGTTACTTACAATCACGCTATGATGAGCCGATTACACGTCGTTAATCTGGAGTTGCGTATCATTTGGGGAAAATAATTATGCTTTTGGACATATTTCAGACACGATTTAACCGACTACCTGTACATTAGGCAGTCGGTTGTTTGCAATTACTCACCAGTTTATTAAAAGTTTTTCCTTGTTAGATAGTGTGACTTTCATAGTGAACTTGTTGGAACTCCGTTCATTCCTCGTAGAAATCAGTTCATATCATCGTTCGATTCCTTAACATCCGCAAGTTGATACAAAAGATAAAGCAATTGGCTACGACTTTCTGAAGGAAAGGAAGCCAATACCTCTGTAGCTGCTTCGATCATTGCATTCCCGGTTCTTTTTATAAGAGGTTCAGCAGTATCTGTAATCTGTATCAATGTGGCACGACGGTCATTAGGATCAGGTATACGTACGATAACATTTTCTTTTTCTAAGGCGTCAACAAATTGAGTTACGGTACGCTTTTTGATTCCTAATTTTGTCGCCAAGTCGCTCATTCTGATCTTTCCTGCTTCTGCAATACATTTCAAAAATCGCATCCTTGGCCCAGTCAAATAGGTAGGCACATCCTGTGCAGACAAATGAGCCTCAAACTGAGAATGAATAGAGTGAGTAGTTTTGAACAATATTTCTAACAGAAACTCTGGTGTTGGTGGTTCTGTTGGAAAAGGAACTTTTGATTTATCCATAAAATCCTCCTTGACATCCTGCTATTTAGTGAGTATACTCACTTTATAATCAATTAGTGAGTATAATCACTATCGCTATACTCACTGTGATTATGTTCCTAAATACATTTTATGCTTTCTTCTCATCTTTGAAAAGTACAAATCTTGAAAAGGAGTTCAACAACGATGTCTAAAAAACAATCCCCCGTTTTCATTGTAGGTGGTGGTTTGGTAGGCTTATCTGCAGCACTTTGTCTAGCAAACCAAAATATTCCTTATTTGCTTATAGAACGACATGCTTGTACCTCTATTCATCCGCGTGCAAATGGTATGAACGTTCGTACCATGGAAATTTTCCGAGAGCTCGGAATTGAAAAAGAGATTCGAACTGCTGGAGAGGTACTAGAAAAAAGCAATGGTGCTATTGAAGTGAAGGTACTAGCGGAGACAGATTTAAAAGGACTCAAACGAATAGCTCCTAATGGTCATAAATTAGAAGCATTAATCGGAGAACAAGTAAAAAGCATCAGTCCTATTACAGCTTGTGCATGTTCTCAAGATCAATCAGAACCTGTTTTGCTTGAGAAAGCACAACAACTAGGTGGAGACATCCGATTTTATACAGAGCTTATTTCTTTTGAACAAACAAAAACTGGTATTCAAGCGATGATAAGAGATCGGAAAACGGGACAAGTAGAAACCATTTATGCCAAATACATGATTGCCGCTGATGGAGCCAAAAGTCAAGTGCGTCAAGCTTTAGGTATTGAGTTTACAGAGGGAGGCTCTTTTGGGCATCATATCAACATTTATTTTCAAGCAGATCTGCGGAAAATGGTAGAAGGTCATGAATTTATTGTATGTAACATTACGAATCCTGAATCACCAGGTTCGTTACTATCTGTTAATAACAAAGATCGATGGTGTTTTCATGTTGCTTACCATCCTGAAAAAGGAGAATCAACAGATGATTTTTCACAGGATCGTTGCATTGACCTCATACGTAAGGCAATCGGTTTACCAAATTTAGACGTTACAATACTAAGCATTCTTCCATGGGAAGCTGCCTCACGAATTGCTGATCATTATCAAGTTGGACGTGTTTTCTTAGCAGGAGACGCAGCTCATGTCATGCCACCAAAGGGAGCATATGGGGCAAATACAGGAATACAAGATGCTCATAACTTAGTTTGGAAATTAGCTGCTGTTTTACGCGATGAAGCAAATACTGATTTGTTGACCACTTATGAACAGGAACGCAAACCAGTAGCTCAATTTGCTACGAATCAATCTGTTCTGAATCTTGCAGATGGAGAGGGTCGTGTGCATCCCCTTATCCCTGCTATCGGTTATTTATACCAATCAGATGCCATTGTCTCAGAGGAAGATATAGAGATTCGATTAGATGAACTGCGATTAGATGGTGTACCTGGTAAAAGAGCTCCACATGTTTGGTGCAGCTATCGAGGGAAACGTATCTCAACAATTGATTTATTAGGAAAAACCTTCGTTTTGTTTACAGGAGATAAAGGGAAAGAATGGCTAGATGCAGCATCAAATGTTTCCTTATGTTTAGAAATTACAATACAAGCATACCAAATAAGTGCTTATGGAGATTTAGTGGATATAGACAATAATTGGAGTGAAGCATACGGGATACGTAGTGAAGGTGCTGTGCTAATAAGACCCGATGGTTTTGTCGCATGGCGTACAAACGGACAGATGGCATATAAAGCAGAAATTTTAGCAGAAGTATTTCAACAGATTTTATTTCATAGAAAAGCCAACAATAGCTAATACACAAGGAGTGAATAGGATGAAGAAGAAATCTACCACAGTTATTCGTATTTTATTTGGATTGATGTTATTGGCATTTGGAATTATTGGATCGCTAAATCTCGCGCCAGAGCCACATTATGCTGAACCAGCAACTAACTTTATGGATGCCCTGATCAAGACCGGTTATATCATGGTGGTCGTACTTTTAATGAAATTGTTAGTAGGAGCATGCTTACTGATCAATCGCTTCGTTCCACTTGCTTTGGTTCTGTTTATGCCGATTTCCGTAAATATGTTTCTGTTTCATTTATTTTTGGATATAGCTTCTATTTTTCCGGCATTGATTATCATTTGCCTAAATGCCTATCTTCTTTTTGCTTATCTGGAGAAATATAAACCGTTTTTGGGAGCAAAAAATTAAATCATTTCTTTACTTTTGACTAAAAAAATTCTCGATTTTAGGAGGACTGTTATTGTGGAAAATAATAAAGAAATTCAACCCGCTGTTTCTGTGGAGTCATTATTTCAACCTTTCAGGTTAGGTAATGTAACGCTACCAAATCGAATCGTAATGGCTCCGATGACTCGTAGTTTTTCTCCAGGAGGTATTCCCGGACAGAATGTAGCAGATTATTATCGGCGTCGAGCTGAAAATGGTGTCGGATTAATCGTGACAGAAGGTACTTTCATCAATCATCCAGCTGCTGGAAACGATCCTAATGTTCCTAATATCCATGATGAAGGAGCGCTTAACGGCTGGGCAAAGGTAGTCGATGAAGTTCACGGGGCAGGTGGTCGAATCGTTCTGCAACTATGGCATGTTGGCATGCAACGTAATGTAGGAGACCATCCGAATCCACATGTGCCGCCGATTGGACCTTCAGGGCTTACCGTATCTGGTGTGAAAGAAACGGAACCGATGACAAAATCAGAGATTCATACCGTGATTGAAGCTTATGCACAAGCTGCTTCCAACGCAAAGCGGCTAGGGTTTGATGGAATTGAAATACATGGAGGACATGGTTATTTAATTGATCAATTCTTCTGGAAAAAGACGAATCAGCGTACAGATGAGTATGGGGGCAACCTCATTCGTCGTACTCGTTTTGCAGTAGAAGTGATTGAGGCTTGTCGACGTGCAGTAGGAACCGACTTTCCTATTTCGTTTCGTTTGTCCCAATGGAAGCAAGGAGATTATACAGCAAAATTAGTAGAAACTCCTGACCAGTTAGAAGATTTTTTAACACCTTTAGTAAAAGCGGGTGTCGATATCTTTCATTGCTCTTCTCGTCGATTTTGGGAAGCTGAATTTGAGCACTCTTCTCTTAATCTAGCAGGATGGGTCAAAAAACTATCGGGAAAACCAACCATTACAGTTGGCTCAGTAGGTCTAGATCAAGACCTTATTAGTTCATTATTCCAAGGAAAAGAGACAAATAACACCGATATCCAAATTCTAATTATGAGACTAGAACAAGGAGAATTCGACCTAGTTGCAGTGGGGCGTGCTCTGTTGGCCGATCCTTCGTGGACTGTCAAAATACGAGACAATCGTATTAGTGAGATTGTGCCCTTTTCAAGGGAAGTATTGAACACATTGATTTAGTTAGAGTAAAAAGATAGAACATAACTGGACGACTTTCTATGTTCAGATAGAAATAGAAATAACTCGAGTCTCTTATCTATAGTCGCATCTCGAGTTATTTTCTATTACTTAAATATATACTAAATCGCCATTTACTCCCTCTATTCAAATAAATTTATCCTATGATAAGCTAGTATACCTTTTTTGAACAGCCATGAGTCTTAGTGTTAGAGCGATGGCGCCAGCGGCTAAGCCAGCAATTAAACCGAGCCAGTAACCAAAAGCACCTAACGTTGTAAATGTAGCTAATAGATAACCTAAAGGCAGACCAATAATCCAATAGGAAACAATGGCGATATAAAACGTTGAATTAACATCCTTATACCCTCGTAACGCTCCTTGAATAGGGGAAGCGATCCCGTCAGAGAGCTGAAAGAAGACAGCATAGATTAAGAATTGCTGTGTCAGGTACAGAACTGCCTGATCGGTTGTATACAAACCAGCGATTTGCTCCTTGAACAAAAACAAAAGAAATCCGCAAAGTAAGGACATCATGATGGAAAAACCAATACCAATGTATCCATATTGCTTAGCGTCCTTGTATCGCTTTGCTCCCACTTCAAAGCCTATTAGAATGGTTAAGGCCATAGATATACTTAACGGAACCATGTATAGAGCAGAAGCAAAGTTTAATGCTGCTTGATGCGAAGCGATTGTTGTCGTATCGAACGTACTCATAAAGAGTGTTACAGCAGCAAATATGCTGGTTTCAAGAAAAATAGCTAGGCCAATGGGAACTCCAATGATGAGAATTGCTTTCCAAGCTTTGAAGGACACAGGATACAAGGTACGAAAAATGCGATAAACACTAAATGGATTCTTCCTATCTATGATATAGATCGTGATAAAGGCGATAAACCAGTAAGTGATAGCTGTAGCATATCCAGCACCAATTCCACCTAATTGAGGGAAACCAAATTTACCAAATATCAAGACATAGTTGAAAAAAACATTTATAGGTAGAGCTAGCAGAGTAATGATCATTGTTACTCTTGTATGACCTAAAGCATCGATAAAGCAGCGAAGTACTGTATAAACAAATAATGGAATGATACCAAATGAGAGTCCGAAGAGATAGCCTTTAGCAATTCTAGCTACATCTGGTTCAAGGCTCATCATTCTCAAAATAGGATCGACGGCTAGCGCACCAACGATGATAATGACTATGGAAAAGAATATGGATACATAGGTTCCTTGAATCACGGTAGCAGGAGTTTCGTTTTCTTTATTAGCTCCAAGCAATTGAGAGACGATAGGTGTAATGGCGAGAAGAACGCCGCTTAAGCCTGTGAATACTGGAACCCAAAGGCTTGATCCTATTGCTACACCTGCTAAATCAAAGGAGCTAGCATGACCAGACATAACCGTATCAAAAAAGTTCATTGCATAGAGTCCCACTTGGGTGACTAAGATAGGGAATAATATAATAGCTAACTGCTTCATTTTTTTCTTAATAGAGTAAGTCTGTTCCATGGCTGACCTCTTTCACATGTTGTTAAATGGTTCAAGAATATGCATAGATTGCGGCAAGAATGTTCAAAGAATAGGATAAGATTGCTTGCCGAATACGATAAGAATATCCTTAGAATGGTGCAAGAAATCCATTATCCTGCATCATTGTAAATTCTCCAATAAAGTAGATGAGATCTTCATTAACGTTTTCATCCTCACTCATGAAGCCTTGAAGTCGATCCCCAACCTTTTTAGCATAGTCAGTATAAAGAATCGGTTCACTCCAAGAAAGAGAATCGTTATGGATTTGAATCTTACTTAACCCCTGTATTTCTTGAACAATGGCAAAAGGTGCTAAACTTCCTAGGTAGTCTTCTGAATTTAGAGGAGAACTTTCTAGCTTTTTCATCGTTGAAAGAACGTCCGCAGCCACCTCCGATGGAGAAATAATAAGATAAGGATGTGGCTTTTCACCTTGGATAAATAGAACTAGGCAATGATAGCCTCTCTTTTTAGCAAACAACATAGTATTGAACTCCTCTCTGGACTTTTATTGAACGTCCTTCTACATTTTAGTTATATAATTCGCGCTACAATGTAAAAATTATGAGTTTCTTTTTTACAATAAGGAAGGAACCGGCTTTTAAGTACCGATTCCCTGTGTAAGTCTTTTATGTTAATCGTTATTTAGACTGTGTAGACTAGATTTGTTAAAATCTATTTTTGACTTGATAGGAGACTTTTATGACTGTGCTGCTTCTTGTTTTGCGGCAGCCTCTTTGGCATAATGCTCTTCAGCAAGCTTATCGATTTCCTTCTTCAATTCGTTCAACAGTTCATCCTCAGGAACTTTACGCACAATTTCTCCGTGACGGAACAGTAGGCCTTCTCCACGTGCTCCAGCAATTCCGATGTCCGCTTCTCTTGCTTCTCCAGGTCCGTTTACAGCACAGCCTAATACGGCCACTTTGATTGGAGCTTTTACAGTAGAGATGTATTCCTCTACTTCGTTAGCAATGGAGATAAGATCAATTTCAATACGTCCGCAGGTTGGGCAGGAAATTAAGGTTGCTGCATTGGCAGCTAAGCCAAAGCTTTTCAGCAGTTCACGAGCTACTTTAACCTCCTCTACAGGGTCTGCACTTAAGGAAATACGTAAGGTGTTCCCAATCCCCATAGATAAAATGGCTCCTAGACCGGCAGCACTCTTCACTGTACCAGCAAACAGTGTACCAGACTCAGTAATTCCTAGATGAAGAGGGTAGTTAAACGCTTCAGAAGCTTTTTTATAAGCTTCAATTGCTAAATTTACATCAGAGGCCTTCATTGAAACGATAATGTCATGGAAGTCTAGGTCTTCTAGAATTTTTATATGATGTAGGGCACTTTCCACCATGCCGTCTGCTGTTGGATAGCCGTATTTATCAATGATTCTTTTTTCCAGGGATCCCGCATTTACTCCAATACGAATCGGTATTCCTTTTTCTTTACACGCTCTAACGACCGCCTCAACCTTTTCGCGGCGTCCGATGTTTCCAGGATTAATTCTAATTTTATCTATGCCACCCTCAATGGCTTTGAGAGCTAGCTTGTAATCAAAATGAATATCGGCTACAAGAGGAATGTTGATTCTCTTTTTAATTTCAGGAATAGCTTCAGCAGCACGCATATCAGGACATGCAACACGTACAATCTGACAGCCTGCTTCCTCTAGTCGCTTAATTTCTGCAACAGTAGCTTCCACATCATGTGTTTTCGTTGTCGTCATGCTTTGAATGACGATTTGATCATTGCCACCAATCGTCAAACCACCAACTGTTACAGGTCTTGTTTCAGTACGATGAAACATATTATCGCTCCTTTATAAGTAAAAATGTAAGGCTGCTATCTCTATAATCATGTGACCCTTATTTTCTTACCAATATTGTCCTTAGCCATTATACCTTATTTCCTCAATAAATTCTATCCGAATGCGCTAGTTTACGTTTAGTAGAACCTTTTTAAAAGGGAAATGAGTGAATCGCTTTAAAAGTCAAAATAGGCATGAAACTCTCCCTAATTTAGTACGTATGTTTAGATAAGGAAACAGGAATCAATTGTAAGTATGTCGAAAATAAAGATAAGAACTCTAATTTTGTCATATTCCTAATTTAAGGATTTTGTCTATAAAACAAGGAGGTGAAGACTGATGGAAACGGTTTATCTCATATGCTTTTTTGTAGGTTTCTTATATGCTATTGTCTCAATTATTTTCGGTAATATCTTTGATATCGAGTTTGACATTGAAGGGGGTAGCCTTCCGTATTTATCACCCACCACAATTGCAGCGTTTGTCACTGTATTCGGTGGAACGGGTGTCTTTCTGTCTTATGTGTATGCCTTGCCCACAACGTTAACCTTACTTATTTCAATCTTTTTGGCTTTGGTTGGAGCAGCTATTATGTTTTTCGTTGTTGTTCTGCCTTTATATAAAGCACAAAAGTCATCTGCTTTTTCTAATCGAGACATGATTGGAAGAACGGGAGAGGTCACCACGATTATTCTTGAGCAAGGAAGAGGGGAGGTTATTTATGAGCAAGGAGGCTCTCGGCTTACCGCACCAGCCCTTTCCTATGAGGGTACAACGATTAGGCAGGGAGAGCTTGTTGAAATTGTAGATGTGATTAGTGGAACTTTTGTTGTTAAGAAATTGAATGATTAGTCTGGACTAGTGAGTAACGAATAATGACTCTTGTCATGAATAATTACTGAGCATTTGAGTAGTAACGAGTAGTAAGATGATAAAAAACTTACAGTAAAGAAAGGGGTTATGTTAATTTGTTTGGATTAGATTGGGTTTATTTAGTTCCGATTGGTATTATTGTTGTCTTATTTTTACTAGGGGTTGTTTTTGCCACACGGTATCGCACCGTTCGTGCAGATGAAGCGATGATTGTGACTGGAGGCTTTACGAAGGATGGAATCAAAATTATAAAGGCTGGGGGATCCTTTGTCTTTCCAGTGGTGCAGAGTGCACAGTTTTTATCTTTACGTGTGCATACGCTTGATGTCAACACTCCTGAAGTGTATACGGAGCAAGGGGTTCCAGTTATGGTCGATGGAATTGCTCAGGTTAAGGTGAAGGGTGATTTAGAATCGATTGCTACCGCTGCGGAGCAGTTTTTAGGGAAAACGGATGAAGAGCTTAGAAGGATTGCAACACAAACATTGGAGGGTCATTTAAGGGCCATACTTGGAACAATGACAGTAGAGGATATCTATAAAAACAGAGATAAGTTTGCTTCAGATGTTCAGAATGTTGCGGCAACAGATCTGAAGAAAATGGGATTACAAATCGTTTCCTTTACTATTCGTGATCTTAGAGATAATAATGGTTATCTTGAAGCCTTAGGTCGTCCAAGAATTGCTCATATTAAACGTGAGGCTGAAATTGCGGAAGCTAACGCTAATCGAGATGAGCAGATCGCTAAAGCGAAAGCTAGAGAAGAAGGGCAGAAGGCCGATTACGTATCTGATACGAATGTAGCTGAGGCAGAAAAAGAGATGGAAGTGAAGAAGGCTCAATTTAAGAAGGAGCAGGATCAGAAGCGTGCCGAGGCTGACCAGGCGTACGCCTTACAGCAGAACGTAGCGTTGCAGCAGGTTAAACAAGAGGAAATGGGGATTGTACTCGTTGAGCGTCAGCGTCAAATTGAGATTGAGGAGAAGGAGATTGCTCGTCGTGAGAAGGAGCTTGAGGCACAGGTTAGGAAGCAGGCAGAAGCGGAGCGTTATGCGTTAGAGCAGAAGGCTGAGGCTGAGCGCTATCAGATTGAAGCGAAGGCGAAGGCAGATGCTGAAACGATTCGTTTGGCCGGTCAAGCGAATGCAGATAAGGAGAGAGCGGAGGGTACTGCTGAAGCGGATGTTATTCGCTTAAAAGGTTTTGCTGAGGCGGAAGCGAAGGATAAGATTGCTGAAGCGATGAAGAAGTATGGCGAAGCGGCTGTAGCGGAAATGATCATCGAGCGTTTCCCTGAAATTGCTGGAGCGATTGCTCAGCCTTTAGCTAAGACAGAGAAGATTGTCATCGTCGATAGCGGGCAAGGTGAAGGTGGTGGAGCAAGTCGAGTGACGGGATATGTGACAGATATACTTGCTAAGCTACCTGAAACTGTAGGTGCTTTGACAGATATTGATCTAACGGAGCTAGTCAAAAACATTGGCAAAAAAGAAGAGGCTAAAAAAGCCCCTGATAAGCAGCTAGTTAGCTCAAGACCAGTAGATGTAGAAGAAAGAGTTACAGAGTAAGAAGGTTTTATATAATATTATGAAGATATAGCGAGAAGGCGCCTACTACTTTTCAATTGGAGTGGTTTGGCGTCTTTTTATGGAGCATCTAAATGAGTGGGTTTATGTCATTTCCGCTAGAATAAGTATAATTCTGCACTTATTTTAATTTCTTTAAGCCTACTCAGTAAAGTCTGATATTTTTGACTTAAATGGATGAGGAGGACTTGGATTAAATGATCAATTGGCAAAATGTATTTCGAATTGTGTTAGCTGTAGCTATTGTAATTGCAATATATATCGCTCTGTGGGTATATCCCGTGATGGAAAATATAGAAGTAGACGAATTAGAGCTATTGCGCTCAATGCAATCCCCTAATGGAGCATATACATTAGATATCTACTACCGTGGAGGAATCCTTCTATATGCGGACTATACATATGTAGGTCAGATTCGTTCAAATCATGTAAATGCTACAGATAGAAATTTGTTTTTAGTCGGTGAAGATAATAGCTTTAGGGCAAGCTGGTTAAAAGATGACACCGTACTGCTAAAAGCTCATGATTACGAAGTGGAATTAAATGTGGATGAGGATTCATTTGACTTTAGGTTTGATCTTCCTTAAACTTATCTTTTGGAAAACTAGCTTCATGATTATAGGAAAATAGGTGTTTTAGATGCAAATGAAATATTCGATTATTGTACTATTAGGAGCGATAAGCTATGGTGTTTTATCAACATTTGTTAAACTGGCTTACGGTGCTGGATTTACCGTTAACGAGGTAGTTGGTGGACAATTCTTTTTTGGCTGGCTTATGCTCCTGTTAGCTGTGGGATTTTTTTCACGCAAAAGGATAAGGTTGAAGCATGTTCTGCAGCTCATGCTAGTAGGCACGACAACAAGCTTCACTGCGATTACTTATTATAGTAGCTTACAGTACGTACCTGCGTCTGTAGCTATCATTTTACTTTTTCAATTTACATGGATGGGAGTTGCTTTAGAAGCGATACTAACTAGGACCTGGCCATCGAGGATTAAGGTAGCATCGGTGCTTCTTTTAATCGGTGGAACGTTATTAGCATCAGGACTTTTCTCTGCTACGGTAGCCGCCCTGCCACTCAAAGGAATATTGTTTGGTCTTTGTGCTGCTGTATCCTTTACTCTATTTATTTTGGTAAGTGAAAGAGTAGCTGTTGATGTATCTCCGCTTAGTCGGAGCTTGGCTATGATATCTGGAGCAATGGTTTTCACTTTTATTGTATTTCCACCTACATTTATTTTTTCAGGTGTTATACTCTATGGGTTATGGATATATGCACTACCTTTAGCGTTTTTTGGAATGGTCATTCCCACTCTCTTTTTTGCTATTGGTATGCCTCGAATCGGTACAGGCTTAGGTACAATTTTAGGAGCAGCAGAGCTACCAACTGTTATCGTGATGTCTTGGCTTGTTCTAAGGGAGCAGATTGGATGGCTACAGTATATAGGAATTATGATTATTTTAATCGGTATCGTTCTGCCACAGTTAAAAAAGAAAAGTGTATTAGATACGGTTGATGGTTAACTAGGATCACTGGTTAACTATGTAGAGGGATGCACGTATGAAATGGTAAAGATAAGGTCTAAACTATAAAGAAGCGAATATTCATTCATAAAAAAAGAGATGATTGACCTAGACATGGTCATCGTCTCTGACAATTAAGATTCTTCTTCTAGCTGTACATCTTGTAGATTGACGAGAATCACTTTTTCATTTGCGGATTTGATTTCACATAGGCCGCTGTCATAAATCCATACGACTCGGTAGACCTCATCTTTGTACCTTACCTTAGATAGATAGTAAAAGGAATCGTTCATCTTTAAATCCCCTTCTTCACCTTTTTAAAAGGGATTTATTTTCTATTATTTCCCATTTATTGCGTGTAGATAAAAACAAAAATTTCTATAATTCTGTCTATATTTTAGGGGTAATGTCACAAAATTGCAATCTTTATTTTTTTTAACCGGTTTATTGGATGACCATTTTGATGGTATGATCGAAGAAGGCCTATCATTAATAGCTCATCTCATCATGACTTGCGAGAAGACAAGCTGTTAAGAGAGTGCCATTAAATTTATAATTAGGGGTAATGTCAAATGCTGAATCAACTTAGAAAAATATTTGTCCTAGTTAGTTTGATCTTTTTCGTAAGCTTTCAAGTAGGCTATGCTCATACGTATTTACAGGATTCTAATCCTGCGGATGGGGATGTTGTACAAGAGGAGTTAAGTGAGATTGTCTTAAACTTTGAAACTAGTATAAGCGAATTAAGCACCTTTACTTTATCTCAGGCAGACGGTGTAGAGGTTGAACTAGAGATTACACATGAGAATGATACGTTAACAGGTGTAGCTACAGCACCATTAGAGAACGGTGAATATGTTGTAAATTGGGATATCATTGGGGAAGACGGGCATCCGATTGATGGTGACTTTGCTTTTACAGTAGATGTTGATGCACAGGATCAGGCAACAGAAGAGGAAAGCAATGAAGAAGCTGCAACAGAGGAAGAAGAGCAAGGAACAGAGGATGAAGCAACGACTGAGGATGAGGATGCTGAGATTGATGTAGAGACTGATATCCAGGAGCCAGAAACATCCCTAGAGGATGAAACGACAGACAGAAGTGGATTTAATTTTATTTACGTTGGTCTTTTCGTCCTTGTTGTTGTAGGATTACTGCTTGCCTTGAGAAAGAAGAATAAATAATGGTTATTATCAGTGAAGGGCTACTTTATGTAGCCTTTTCTGTTCTGTTCGGTACGCTTATTTTTCATTTGATTCCAGATTCGAGGAAGCCTGACATTCTTGTTCCTAAAATAGTTCTACTTTTATCTGTGGTTGGTGTTGTGCTTCTTTCTTTTGCACCAGTGCTTAAAATAATTATAAATCTAGCACGAAATTATGACCTATGGTTAATTATTGATTCCGTTCTAACGTCATTTGATATAGGGAAGGCGTGGATCTTTACTGCTACTTTAGGGACTTTGCTTTTTCTCATGTTTTTCTTTGTCGATTTGAAGAAGCAGAAGCCTTTTATCTATTTGGCCCTATTCCTTGTGTTACTTCTTGCAGGTGCACAAGGCTGGGCTAGTCATGCCAAAACGATTGCTGGCTGGCAAGGTTTTTTTGCTCATTCAGGACATTTTCTTTTTGTTTGTATCTGGATTGGTATTTTGTTCGTAGCAGGCTGGTTTGCGAAAAATCAGCAGAACTGGATTAAGTTTTTAAATTGGTTTAGTCCTGTTGCTATGGCCAGTGTCCTTATGGTTGGTCTCACAGGCTTTTGGATGATGGGGATGAGCCTCGAGCCGCAGGATTACACAACGGCATGGGTGCTACCGTACGGACAAGCCTTACTGTTGAAGCATATTTTGATTCTTCCTTTACTGGTATTTGCCTTTATTAATGGTTTTATTATTAGGGGGAAGCTAAAAAGCAGTGATGAGTATAGTCCTATCCCTTGGACAAGAGCAGAGAGTGTAATTGTACTTCTAATTTTTACGGCTACAGCAGCATTAGGGCAGCAGGCACAGCCACACACGATCAGTAGAACATTAGATTTTATTGAACCGTCTATCCTATTTCAGTGGTTTTACTCTGGGGCCATCGAATCCAGTATAAGGGTGACGCCGAGCTTTGGTTTAGCTTCTATTGTACTTCTTGCTTTAAGTGTGCTGCTTTTGCTTCTGACAGTCATCCTATTTAAGAAATCTGCAAAAACATGGTATACAATCGGAACAAGCGTATTGTTTGTTATAACCACTTATTTAGCTTTGATGATAGGTGTATAATGCTTTAATATGAGAGAAGGTTAGTGGATGATTAAAAGGATCAGGGGAAATCCTCTGATCTTTTTTGCAATTCAATTCTGTTTATGATATATTGAATATAATAAAATGTATACAATTGTATACAAGAGGCAACAAATGTATAAAGAAAGGTGAGAGATAATGGATAAGGATTTCCGTAAAAAAACATTTAGAGGGGCAAAAATTGAAGATCATATTATTGAGGTAGAACGTTTGGCCAATTTATGCGAGCAGAAAATTAAGGAGACAGAGAATACAGATAGACAACGTTTTTATGAAGGCATGGCTATAGCGTATACGACTATTGTTCTAAAGCTAAAAGGTGAGTTCGAATATATCGAACCTAAAGTGATTGATGAACTCTATTCGTCAGCTAATAAGGTCGATTTTAAAGGTGGAAGTGAAGCTGCAGATTACACAGAGACCTGCTCCTTCTGTAAAAAAGAGAAAGATGAGGTAGGTACATTGGTTTTAGGACCAGGAGTATCAATTTGTCCCTCTTGCTTAGAGTTTGGAAAGGAAGTATTAGTAGATCAGAGCCAGAGTTAAATGACCTTTTCTAAATGATAATTAGCTAAAAGTCTATTTTTGATGAAGTCAAAGGTAGGCTTTTTTGTACTCTTTTACACAATAATCAGGCTTATTAATGAAAAATTTTCTAAAAAAGAATTGTAACTTTCAAACAAAATAGATATATTATAATTAATAAATATAAAAGTATAAAAAGTATATTAAGTGAATTAAGGAGGTTTTTAAAATGACTAAGTTTAACATTCAAGGTATGAATCTTAAGGATTTAAAAGGTAAAATTGTGATGATTACTGGAGCTACAAAGGGACTAGGGAGAGAGCTTGCTTTAGCATTTGCTGCACAAGGAGCTTACTTGTCTGTATGCGCGCGACAGCTACTAGGCAAGGGATCTGGTGAAGCTTCTTTCACTAAACCGTAGGACAGGGGAAACAGGTCATTTTGTTTTTAATCAGTTAGAGGAGCTATTAAGACCGGGGGATGCGGTTATTTTAAATAATAGTCGTACGATTCCAGCTCAGCTAACGGGAAAAAGCAAGAATGATGAACAGGTGATTATGCGTTTAGCAAAAAGGGTAAATGAAGATACATGGAAAGTTCTTCTTATTGGCGAAAAAACATGGAAGCAAGGAGATACGTTTCGTTTTAATGATCATGTGACAGCGGTTATTTCTGAGCGCCAGGAGGGTCATCCTTTAGTAACAATGAAATTCTCCATATGCTGTCAGGAGCTATGGAATGAATTCTATAAGCAGGGAGAGCCTATTCGTTATGAATACATCCATGTCCCGTGGGAGCTCGATTATTATCAGACTGTCTTTGCTACAGTTCCGAGTTCAGTAGAAATGCCATCGGCTGGAAGAGCGTTTAGCTGGGAGCTGATTCAAAAGCTACGGAAAAAGAATATTCAAATCGGCTTTGTCCAGCTACACACTGGTCTTAGCTACTATGAGGACGATCATTTGCCCCATATCCCTTCCGATCACATTGAGGAGTATTTTATTCCGCTGGAAACGGCTGATTTTGTTACACAGTTGAAGCAGCAGGGAGGAAGAGTAATTGCTGTTGGAACCACTGTTGTAAGAGCATTGGAGTCTGTCTATGCTAAGCATAAAAAGGTTCAGGAGATTCATGATCAAACAAATTTATATATCACACAGGATTTTAAGCTTCAGCTGGTTGATGGGTTAATTACTGACTTGCATGAGCCAGAAGCTAGCCATTTGGATTTGCTGTTAGCTTTTATTCAACAGGACTTCTTACAAAGTAGCTACGAGGAAGCGATACAGAAGGGCTACTTATGGCATGAGTTGGGGATATGAATCTCATTCTTTAGACAAAATAAAAAAGGGCTTTTAAAATGTGGAATCTGTGGTTGCTTTCATGAATGTTTTTGTATAGGATGTAAAGAGTGGAAAGATGACAGGAGTCCCGTTTTTTGCAGGATAAGCTGTGAGCAGAGCAGGTGTGTTCACAGTTTTTCTTTACGTTTAAGATAGTATAAAATGTGATACCTTATTTTCTTCAAATTTTATACTTTCTGACGGCAAGACATAGGATGTGCAACTTTGCTTTGCGTCACTTGCGCACTTTGTGTGAAAGCTTCCTCTAATGATGGACTAGACGACTTCTTCGAGGGAGCTTCGATAAAAGAAGCTTTTCTTATTACAATTGCCTTTATAGAAGTAAGCTGGAGAGGAGGAGCCTACTATGATTAAAAACATGTCAGAAAATCAAATTGTGCTACAGCTTATCAAATATATGAAGGATGGGAAAAAACAAAGCTTTCAAGGAATCCTTGATGAGCTGCATCCCTATGACATAGCACGCATCTATGAGAATATGCCGGAGAAGCATCATACTAGATTCCTCCTCTTTTCTCACCCTGAACAGATCGCTGATCTCGTTCAAGAGCTCGATAAGCCTATGCAGCTCGAGCTTTTACTAAAGCTGGGGATTGAGAAGTCCGGACAGGTTTTAGACCTTATGGATAATGATGACCTAGCTCAGCTCTTGGATGGACTATCTTCAGAACGAATTGAAGAGCTACTTTCAGGGATGAAACAAGAGGAATCAGAGATTGTCCAGAACATGATGAATTATCCACCAGAAACGGCAGGACGATTGATGACCAATCGATTCGTCTGGATCCCACAGCATTATACGGTACGTGAGACGGTAGATAAGCTAAAGTCATTCGCTGGATTTTCTGAAACGATTAATTATCTTTACGTGATTGATCATGATAAGAAGCTTGTGGGTGTAGTTTCCTATCGCGACATCATTCTTGCAGATGAGCATGAAAAAATCCAGGATATTATGTATAGCAGGGTTATCTCAGTAGAAGCTCATACTGACCAAGAGGAGGTTGCACAGTTAATTGAAAGGTACGACTTTCTAGCGATTCCGGTCGTTACGGAAGAGCAGGTGCTTGTTGGGATTGTAACGGTCGATGATATTATTGACGTTGTGATCAGCGAGGCAACAGAGGATATCGAAAAGCTATCCGCTTCGGGTAAATCCATTGATTTTGACACGAGTGCTTTTGTAGCTGCATATCGAAGACTACCCTGGCTCATTTTGCTATTATTTATTGGTCTTGTTTCGGGCTCAATTATCAGTAGCTTTGAAGATACGTTATCTATGGTTGTAGCTTTGACCTTTTTTATGCCACTTATAGCTGGTATGACAGGAAATATTGGTACACAATCTCTGGCTGTTGTAGTACGTGGATTAATCACCCGGGAGATTGATCGCGGGGTCATCATTAGACTAGTCTTTAGAGAGCTGAAGGTTGGTCTAATGATTGGAATCACATGTGGAATCCTAATTTTTTTAATCGCTTATATTTGGAGAGGAGACCCTATTCTCGGTATAGTTGTAGGTAGCTCACTCATTATGACCCTGATTATTGGAACGCTAGCAGGTACAATTATACCTATAATACTGTACCGCTTTAACGTTGACCCTGCCGTTGCTTCAGGGCCACTTATCACTACGTTAAATGATATCCTGTCATTACTTATTTACTTCAGTATTGCTACAATGTTTCTGTCTAAGCTGCTATAGAGCAAATGGATGGAAATAGTAGTGTCTACAAGAATATCTTCTTTATTGAGCTATATCTTGAAACAAGGGTATAGCTCTTTATTTATACTTCAGATAGTCGTATTAGTGGCTTAAATAGCCAGTATAAGATAGTATTTAAGATAGGATTAGGTATAAAAAAGAGGAGGCCCTACGATGATAAATTTTCAAATTCAAAACCCAACTGAAATTCTGTTTGGAAAGGATCAGATTACTCAACTACCTACGAAGGTGAAGGAGTATGGGACGAAAATCCTATTGGTGTATGGTGGAGGCAGTATAAAAGGCTTCGGCTTATATGATAAAGTTATTGAGCTACTACAAGCGGCTGATTGCGAAATCCATGAGCTCGCAGGAGTAGAGCCTAACCCTAGGTTAAGTACAGTTCAAAAAGGTGTACAGATATGTAAGGATAACCAGGTGGAGCTTATTTTAGCTGTAGGTGGCGGTAGTGTTATTGATGCAGCTAAGGCTGTCGCCGTTGGAGCTACATATGACGGTGATGTATGGGATTTTTATGATAAAACAGCGGTGGCACAATCAGCGTTACCATTAGGGGTTATTCTAACCCTGGCTGCTACTGGCTCTGAAATGAACAGAGGTAGTGTTGTTACAAATTGGGAGCTTAAAGAGAAGCGTGGAGCTGGCACAACGTTCCCAAGCTTTTCTATTTTAGATCCAACCTATACGTATTCCGTTCCTAAGGATCAAACGATGTATGGAATTGTTGATATGATGTCCCATGTTTTTGAGCAGTACTTTTCTCATACGGAGCATATTCAGGTACAAACGCGGTCTTGTGAAGGTCTGCTGAAAACGATCGTTGAGTACGCACCAAAGGTCCTTGCTGACCCTGAGGATTATGACGCTCGTGCAACAATCATGTACGCTGGTACAGTGGCGTTAAACGGTCAGCTTACCCCTGGAGTGGAGACAGATTGGGCAAGTCATGCGATTGAGCATGCGGTGAGTGCTATTTATGATATTCCTCATGCTGGTGGACTGGCGATTCTCTTCCCGAATTGGATGAAGTATGTGTACAAGGAAAATACAGATCGCTTTAAGCGTTTCGCTGTTGAGGTGTGGAATGTTGATCCAGCAGGTAAGACGGATGATGAGCTTGCTTTAGCTGGTATTGAAGCTACCAGAACATTTTTTGATCAAATAGGCGCTCCTAGTCGTCTAGCTGATTACGATATTAAGAATGAGCATTTAGATCAAATGGCTTCTCATGCAACGCGTTTCGGGACTATTGGTGGGTTTAAAAAGCTAGAAAAGGAAGACGTTCTTCAAATTTTAGAAATGAGTTTATAATTCAATTCGTATCTTTTAAATTATTGTAAGATGCTCTCTTTTTGTACAGGGTGTGATTGTACAATTTGGGAGTATCTTTTTTTAGAAAATACTAAAGTAATTTTAGCTTTTTGAAATCCTACGGGTTAGTTGTACCTAAAGGGAAAAGTAAGTTATAATAACAACGATAAGCCCTTATTTTATCATTATATATACATAAGAGACATACATATTGGAACAAGTGTTGTAATATTTTTACTAAACTATTCTAGTATGTAGAAGTAGGAGAGTTGAGAACAAAATAAAGTAATAAAACAAAGGAGGAGTATGATGGAAAATATCGTTTATGTTTTAGATAGTGGAAGCGATTTCGAACGTGAGCAGTTGGACAAGCTTAATCTGCAGTACCCTGTGGAATTTATTCCTCTCAATATTCATATTGGGGACGAGGTATACTTGGATGGTGTGAATATCAACAAGAAGGAATTTTATGAGAAAATGGCTCAGTCTGAGGAGCTACCGAAAACGAGCCAGCCATCCCCACAAATGTTTTTTGATATGTATAAAAAGCTAATAGATGAAGGGAAGCAGGTTGTCAATTTGACGCTTTCTTCAGGGGTAAGTGGAACTTATCAAAGTGCCCTAATCGCTAAGGATATGCTTGAGGACGCTGAAAAAGAGCATGTTCATCTTGTGGATACCCAACAGCTATCGGTCACTATTCTATTACTGCTTAAAAAGCTAGATACTCTTCTTACAGAAGGAAAAAGCTTGAATGAGGCTATCGGGTGGCTTGAGGACAACAAACACAAGGGTACTATGTTTGGTTTATTGGATACACTAGAGAATTTAAAGAAGGGTGGAAGAATCTCTAGTGCTCAAGCGATGATTGGCGGATTGCTTAACATTAAGCCACTAGTAGAGATCAAGGATGGTAAGGTAGAATCTTTGGGTAAGGCTCGTGGGAGAAAGAAGGGTCAACAGCTTCTAGCAGACTCTATTGGCTCTATTGATCACTACACGTCAGACAGTATATTTATAGCACATAATTTTGCCACATTAGATGATGCTAAACAAGAGTTGTCCCAAATACTAGATGTAAACGCTTTTGAACAGGTATTTTATTATACGCTAGGAAGTACAATCGGAACACATGCTGGTCCAAACACATTAGGGATTGCACTTATGAAAAAATAAATATACCATAATAACTATGGACAAAGCCTTGAAACGATTCGTTACAAGGCTTTTCTAAAACATTCTCCTTTAATTATGTACATTTTACAGGCATAATGCATGGCAGATAGGGTATGAATGTTAATGTTATGTCACAAAAACAGAACTCATACATAAAGCTGTGGAGTAGGAATGAAAGGGGTACTGGCTTTGTCAGATAAAGTCATTAATGAATATAATGAAGCATCCATTCAGGTTCTTGAAGGACTAGATGCAGTCCGTAAAAGACCTGGGATGTACATAGGAAGTACGGATGGTAGAGGCTTACATCATCTGGTTCATGAGATCCTCGATAATGCTGTTGATGAAGCATTAGCAGGCTATGGGGAACACATAACAATAAAACTACTTCAGGATGGAAGTCTTTCTGTCGAAGATAAAGGTAGAGGAGTTCCTACGGGAATGCATTCCTCTGGGAAGCCAACACCTGAAGTAATTTACACTGTTTTACATGCAGGGGGTAAGTTTGGTCAAGGCGGTTATTCCACGTCTGGAGGGTTACATGGAGTAGGTGCATCCGTGGTAAATGCTTTATCCGAATGGATGGAGGTAACGATTCATCGCGATGGTCAGATTTTCCGTCAGCGCTATGAGCAAGGTGGTAAGCCTGTTACAACGCTTGAGATCATTGGCAAAACAAATAAGACGGGA
Organism: Bacillus horti; assembly: GCF_030813115.1. Lineage (NCBI taxonomy): Bacteria > Bacillati > Bacillota > Bacilli > Caryophanales > Bacillaceae > Caldalkalibacillus > Caldalkalibacillus horti. Next base: position 77,956 of record NZ_JAUSTY010000005.1, read on the forward strand.
ACGACCGTCCACTTTAAGCCTGATGCTAGCATTTTCAGTACAACGACGTTTAATTACGATATATTAGCGGAACGTTCTAAAGAAGCGGCCTTCCTGTTAAAAGGACTCACGATTGAAATTGTGGATAAGCGCAAGGGACAGGAGCAGAATCATGATAAGTTCTGCTATGAAAATGGTATACAATCCTTCGTTGAGTATCTGAATGAGGATAAAGAATCATTTCATGATGTGATTTATTTTAGCGGCGAACAGCAAGGGATTGTAGCAGAGGTCGCTATTCAATATAATGATGGCTATTCAGAGAATATTCTTTCCTTTGTCAACCATGTACGGACGAAGGATGGTGGAACTCACGAATCTGGCTGTAAAACAGCGATGACCCGCTGCTTTAACGAGTATGCTCGAAAAGCAGGCTTTCTAAAGGAAAAGGATAAAAACTTAGAGGGGTCAGATGTGAGGGAGGGCTTAACAGCCATTATCTCAGTGCGTGTGCCTGAAGAAAAGCTACAGTTTGAGGGGCAGACAAAAGGGAAGCTGGGGACACCAGAGGCAAGATCAGCGGTGGATTCTGTGGTTGCTGACCGTTTGAACATCTTCTTAGCAGAGAATCCAGATATTGCGGGCTTGCTAGTAAAAAAGGCGATTCGTTCGGCTCAAGCCAGAGAAGCAGCTAGGAAAGCCAGAGAGGAAGCAAGGAGTGGCAAGAAAGGTAAGCGTAAAGAGGCTATACTTAGCGGTAAGCTAACTCCAGCACAAACGAAAAACCCGGCTAGAAATGAGCTCTTTCTTGTAGAGGGTGATTCGGCTGGTGGTTCGGCAAAGCAGGGTCGTGATCGAACGTTTCAGGCCATACTTCCACTGAGAGGTAAGGTCATTAACACGGAAAAGGCGAAGCTTGAAGATATCATGAAAAATGAAGAAATCCGTACCATTATTTATACGATTGGAGCAGGTGTCGGAGCAGACTTTAACCTTGAGGATTGCAACTACGACAAGGTCATAATCATGACGGATGCGGATACGGATGGAGCCCATATTCAGGTTCTCCTATTAACCTTCTTTTACCGCTATATGCGTCCGCTTGTAGAAGCAAATAAAGTGTATATCGCGCTTCCACCTCTATACAAGGTAAGTAAAGGAACAGGTAAGAAGGAAGTTATAGAATATGCTTGGGATGAGCAGGCTTTAAAGCAGGCTTTGAAGAAAGTGGGCAAGGGATATACGATTCAGCGCTATAAAGGACTTGGAGAAATGAACGCTGATCAGCTATGGGAGACAACGATGGATCCTAATTCACGTTCCTTAATTAAGGTGACGATTGATGATGCAGCACGGGCTGAACGCCGAATATCTGTCCTTATGGGCGACAAAGTAGAGCCTCGGAGAAAGTGGATTGAGCGTAATGTTGCCTTTACCCTTGAAGATGAGGATCAGGATGTCTTGCATACGTAAGGATTAAACGGCATGGGCATGCGTTCTATAAAGACGTATTGCTTCTAAGAATTATGAATGGATATAGAATACTGCCAGAAAATTAGATTCAATATAGGCTGATAAGTAAGTTAAGAAAAGAATGGACGAATAAGGGAATTTGAGTGGAAGAATGACTGTGTTCGTTTTAAAGGGGGATTTATAGCTTGTCTCTAATTGAAAAAATCTTAGAATTACCCTTTGAGGAAGTGATAGGTGATCGCTTTGGTCGCTATTCAAAATATATTATTCAGGATCGTGCGCTTCCTGACGCTAGAGATGGGCTGAAGCCTGTACAGCGTCGTATTCTGTACGCTATGTATACAGAAGGGAATACGGCAGATAAGCCCTTCCGTAAATCGGCCAAAACGGTGGGTACCGTAATCGGGAATTACCATCCACATGGGGATTCATCCGTGTACGACGCCATGGTGCGGATGTCACAGGATTGGAAGGTTCGTAATGTCCTGGTAGAAATGCACGGGAATAACGGAAGCATTGATGGAGATCCTCAGGCTGCCATGCGTTATACAGAGGCTAGACTTTCTCCACTTGCCGCTGAGCTTCTTAGAGATATCGGTAAAGGTACGGTTGTATTTGCTCCGAACTTTGACGATTCTGATGAAGAGCCAGTTGTATTACCTGCTAGATATCCTAATTTACTCGTTAATGGCTCTACGGGAATTTCCTCTGGTTATGCTACGGATATTCCACCACACAACCTGGCAGAGGTTATTGACGCCGTTGTGATGTATATGGATAACTCGGACGTTACCGTAGATGAGTTAATGAGCGCGCTTAAGGGTCCAGATTTTCCTACTGGAGGAATCATCCAAGGAATAGAGGGGATCAAGCAAGCGTACGAAACAGGTAAAGGTAAAATTGTATTGCGCTCGAAAACATCCTTTGAGGTTATGAAGGGTGGAAGAGAGCAAATTGTCATTACCGAAATCCCATACGAGGTGGTAAAAGCGAATGTCGTTCGTAAAATTGACGAATTGCGCATTGACCGTAAGGTAGAAGGGATTGCAGAGGTTCGTGATGAAACGGATCGTACTGGACTAAGAATCGTCATTGATCTTAAGAAGGATGCCGATGCGGAAGGGGTATTGGCTTACCTTTTTAAAAATACAGATTTACAGGTCACGTATAGCTTTAATATGGTGGCTATCGCCCATAAAACGCCACAGCTGATGAATCTCAGAAGTTTGCTTGACGCTTATGTTGTTCACCAGAAAGAGGTTGTAACGAGACGCTGTGAGTATGATCTTGAAAAAGCAAAGGACCGTCAGCATGTTGTAGAAGGGCTAATCAAGGCGTTATCTATTTTAGATGAGCTGATTGCAAAGATCAGAGCTTCTAAGGATAAGGCGGATGCCAAAAATAACATTATTGAAGCCTTTGGCTTTACAGAGCGTCAAGCTGAAGCCATTGTGAACCTTCAGCTTTATCGTTTAACGAATACGGACGTCACTCAGCTACAGCGTGAAGCAGAGGAGCTTGAAAAAACCGTTCAGAAGCTTGAGGCGATTTTAGGGAGTGAAGCGAAGCTGATTCGAGTGATTAAGAAGGAGCTAGAGGAGATCAAAGCAACCTATGCTGATGCTAGAAGGTCTGAAATCCAAGCGGAGATTGAAGAAATTAAGATCAACCTTGAGGTTATGGTTCCAGCAGAGGATGTAATCATTACCGTGACGAAGGATGGTTATGTGAAGAGAACTAGTCTTCGTTCCTATTCAGCTTCTACTCCTGAGGAGCTAGGGCGCAAAGATGAGGATGAACTGTTTCTTCAGCTTGATTCAAATACAACGGATACGCTGCTTCTGTTCACGAACAAAGGAAACTACCTCTACATTCCAGTACATAGTTTACCGGATATTAGGTGGAAGGATATTGGTCAGCACATCGCCAATATTATACCTATTGAAAAGGATGAACGGATCATTGAGGGATACAGTATCAAGAGCTTTGCTGAGAAAGATAAATTCCTCTTGTTCGTAACCCAAAACGGTGTAGTAAAGCGTAGCTCTCTTTCTGAGTACCAGGTACAACGCTATTCCAAGCCTATTGTTGCTACAAAGCTGAAGGATGAGGATCAGGTGATTCGAGTTTTCATGACGGATGGAAAACAAGAGATTATTCTAGTGAGCCATCAAAGCTTCATGCTACGCTTCGATGAAGAAGAAGTCAGTGTGATGGGTCAAAAAGCAGCAGGGGTACGAGGAATTAGTTTAAAGGAAAATGACAGGGTCGTAGATGCGATTGTTTTTGCAGAATTCGATCAGATTCAAGATATAACTCTGCATACACAGAAAAATGCGGATAAGAAGGTTCCGCTTAGAGAGCTAGTTCGAGCGACACGAGCAAGACGTGGAAGTAAAATGATTAAAGAGCTAAAAACGAACCCACACCGTGTTACAGAGGTTAAAGTTGAGTTTAAGCCGATTAAGGAAGAGGAAGCTCCAGGGGGAATTCTATAGCTTTGGAAAGCAAAGTCAGCTAATTAATAGTGGCTTTGCTTTTCTATTTCATTTCAATAAATTGTCGAAAATGATTCTCAGTTTCATTGACTTTAGGTGGGCTTTCACCTAAACTAAAAGTATATTGGAGTAAGCTATAGAGTAGGTTAGAGCTCAAGGTTAAGGTTAGTTTTACGGAAGAATAGAGAACTGAAGAATACGATTAGAGCTATAGAATAATTATAGAATTGCTAAAGACGATCATTTGATGATTTAGGAGATGAGTTACATGCAAGCGTTAGAAGCGAAATCCCTAACCCTTGGTTATGGAGAGTCAATTATCATCGACCACCTTGATTTAGAAATTCCAAAAGGGAAAATAACGGTTTTTATCGGTAGTAACGGCTGTGGGAAGTCAACATTACTTCGTTCGATGGCTCGTCTATTAAAGCCAAACGATGGAGCAGTGATTTTAAATGGTCATGAGATTGCTAAGCTACCAACGAAGGAAGTAGCCAAGAATTTATCCATGCTTCCCCAAGGTCCAATCGCTCCGGAGGGTTTAACCGTTCTTCAATTGGTCAAGCAAGGTCGCTATCCTTATCAGACTTGGTATAAGCAATGGTCAGAGCAGGATGAAGCGATGGTGAGAAAGGCATTAGAGGATACTCGTTTAACAGAGCTTGCTGATCGAACAGTGGATTCATTGTCAGGTGGACAGCGTCAAAGAGCTTGGATTGCGATGACGTTAGCTCAGGGAACAGATACGATTCTTTTAGACGAGCCGACAACTTACTTAGATGTGACTCATCAAATTGAAATATTAGATTTGCTATATGAGCTAAACGAAAAGGAACAACGTACGATTGTTATGGTGCTTCATGATCTTAACTTAGCCTGTCGCTACGCCCATCATGTAGTCGCTTTACAGAATAAGAAGGTTTATGCTCAAGGGAAGCCTGAAACGATCGTTAGTCAGGAGCTAGTAAAGGATGTTTTTGATATGGAATGTCAGATTATTTCCTGTCCGCTGTTTGGTGCGCCATTATGTATCCCATATGGTCGAGGGCGCAATCAGTTGATGTTTCCTCCTGAAAAAGAGCAGATTGTGTAATGCATTCTAATAAATATTAATATAGCTTGGGAAGATAGCTATTTAAATGAGTAAAAAGGGTGGTGACATACGTCATCCCCCTTTTTTGATGATATTTTTACCTTTAACGATAAAATGATTATTTAGCTATAGCCCTTTTGAAATTATAGTAAAATCCTGCACAAATCACAGCAATAGAAAGTAACAATATACCGATAAAAATTGGGAGCATTGCTGGTCCAGGTATTAGAATACACAGTAGCATCAAGGCACCACACATAACAAAAGCTTTGGAGATGAATCGTTGAATACTACGCCATACATTCTCATCAATAGAAGCGCTCCTCTTTAGCTCAAGAGAACTAGGCTTTAGTCGAGGGAAAAAGTTTCCTACGGCTATAAAAACCGCCCCGGTGACTAAAGGTCCAATCATATTTTCGTTCAAATTATAGCCCATCCCATAAGCAAGAATAATACCATGAACGAGTAACAAGACAAACAGCACATTGTTAAGAATTGAAGCAATAGGTTTACTCATCCTTGCATGAGAGACACGATTTTTTATCCATGATGATGTAAGTCCTAATATAACAATTAGGATCGACATGACGATTGGAATCAACCAAACAGTAACATTTTTAGACATAGTGGTGCTGTTGTACTCCACATTGGTAACAATTTGCTTAGGGAGCTGTGGGAGTAGCCAGAGACTTGCTAGAATGGCTATACTGACCAGTAATAAAGGAAATACTAATTTTTTCATTTTGAACCCTCTCCTTTAGGATTATTAAATTCCATGACCCACTTCATTAAATCCTGAAACACAGTAAGGTTAATCGAATACAGGATATGCTGTCCCTGTCTTTCAACCCAGACGAGATCCGCTTGCTTAAGTAAATTTAAGTGATGGGAAACAGCAGGTTTAGTCATTTGGAAATGATCTGAAATTTCTCCTGCGGTCATATCTTTATCTTTTAATAAATCAAGTATTTTTCGTCTTGTTGGATCAGATAACGCCTTAAATGCATCATTAATTGACATGGATTCCTCCTAATCATCTATAATTTAATATTTAAATAATTATTTAATAATTAAATTAAAGCATGAAGTTTTTCAAAAATCAAGGCATAAAAAAATTTATTATTAACCTAGACAAATTGACAAAATACCATTAATCATATATAGTACATTACAACAGTAATGCACTAACTTAGAAGCGTTCTTAAAAGGGGGGTGTGACCTTGATCCTGAATACGGACAGTACAAAACCGATATACATTCAAATAGCAGAATGGCTAGAAACGGAAATATTGAAGGGGAACATCAAGGATGATGAGAAAATGTACTCTCAGTATCAGCTAGCTGAGATGTTTACGATAAATCCTGCAACGGCAGCGAAGGGAATCAACCTGTTGGCTGAGGAAAACATTTTATATAAGAAAAGGGGTTTGGGGATGTTTGTATCACCGCAAGCGAGGCCATTGATCAGGAAAAAGCGTAAGGCCCATACGTTGACAAGATTGGTGCAAGAGCTTGTTGCAGAAGCGAATAGCTTAGATGTTGAAGAGGAGGAGCTCGTTCAAATGATCAAGGCGGCTAAACAAGGGAAGGAGGAAGGATAATGAATGTGATTGATATTCATGCTCTGACAAAAAAGTATAGAGGGAATAAAGCGATTCATCATCTAACCTTGCAGATAGAAGAAAATAAGATTACTGGATTGATAGGTAGAAATGGAGCGGGTAAGACAACTTTACTTAAAATGATGGCAGGATTTATTAAGCCGAGCTCTGGAAGTGTAGCCGTTTTTGGTAGGAATCCCTTTAACAATATCCAAGTATCAGCAAACATGATTTCTATAGATGATAAGATGATATTTCCCACGGCCCTAAACTTAGCAGAGGTATTAAAAGGTGCTGAAAGCTTTTATCCTAACTGGAACAAAGAGCTAGCAGAGGGGTTATTTCAATACTTTACTTTAGATCCAAAAAAGTACCATAATGAGCTTTCAAAAGGAATGAAAAGCACGTTTAATCTCATCATCGGTATCGCTTCTCGCTGTGCTCTAACGATTCTAGATGAACCAACGTCTGGTATGGATTCAGCTGTACGAAAGGATTTTTATAGAGCGATCCTAAAGGATTATATTGAATATCCTCGGACGATCATTATGTCTAGTCATTTATTAAGTGAAGTGGAGGATATTTTAGAAGATATTTTACTTATAAAGGATGGTCAATTAAAGCTCCATAAACCTGTAGAGGAAATGAAGGAATTAGCGATTGGACTTAGGGGGAAAACTGAATTAATTGATCAGCTAATTAAGGATAAGGAAGTTATCCATAGAAAATCTGTAGGTGTAGCCGTTAGCTATGTCGTTGTTGAGAATACATTTCTTCCAGCTCGACTAGAAGAGGCTAAGGATCAAGGAATTGAACTCTTGCCTGTTAGTGCTGATGATCTTTGTATATACCTGACGAATAAGACAGTAGGGGGGATCGATGATGTCTTTTCAAAGCACTAGTTTGTTGAGTGTTGTGAAGCGGCAATATTTTTACAAGCTAAAAGCATATATTGGTGTTTTCGGTGCACTTATGATTGTACAAATTGTCGGACTTCTTTTCTCAATTGGAGGAGGAGGAATGTCTGGAATGTCCTCGGGAGGAATTAGTCTTTCAATTGGCTTTTACTCTGGAGATATAATGATTTTATTTACGATGATATGGGCTGTAATGATCTCTATAACGATTACAACAAAAGCGTATCGCAATAGTGACTTTACCTTTGTGACCACTAGGTTTAGCAGGAATTTAGCGAATATGGCCTTTTTGCTAACCGTAGGAAGTGTAGGGGGAGTAACTGCTATGCTTTCTGGAGTATTGTTAAAGTCTATTGCCTTTTACACTCTGGGAAGCGAAAATGTGACGATCCAACACGTATCCCTAGTCGAATTTTTCATAGGAATTGTAGCAACCATTCTTTATGTGATCCTATTTTGTGCTATAGGCTACTTTATTGGAACGTTAGTTCAACTATCCAAAGCTTTAGTAGTGTTTGTGCCGGTTTTGATTTTAGGAATAATTACAGTCAGAGTTGACCCTAGGAGTGGGGATACAATTATGATTTATACTTCTCAATTCTTCGGTGGAGAAACCTCACTTCTTATATTCTTGAGTAAAATTATATGTACTGTATCCGTTCTTTTCATCTGTTCAGTTTTACTTTCAAATAGATTGGAGGCAAGGAAATGACTCTAGTTTATTTATCTGTTTTGAGCATCATTATTATTGTAGGGATTGCTGTTTTTGCGGCTAACCAGATTACGATTGTGGGGCAATATAGTAAGAATATGAAGCTGATTATTGGTGGTTACGCCCTCATTTTATTTATTGGAGGATTTCTTTACTTCATTGGACCAAATACGAAGAGTGCTAGTATAAACGAAGAACAGGCTTCATTAGAGCTAGCTAAGCTTTCAGATCAAATGATTAAGGATATTAAGCAGAGTGGGAAATTGCAAATTGACGTACCGTTTGTCCGTCAATATGAGTGGGAATTTCCTATAACTACTGATAAGGTCAACTATGCCCTTGAGGGAAGCTATAATGAGATGAATATTCTAGTTGAAAGAGTTGAAGAGCTTGAGGAAAGTATCCAGGTAACATATTATCAGGCAGGTGCGAAAGTGAATCAATTGAATGTCACAGAAAGACATAGAGCCCCTCATATCGAATTGGTTGGCGGACAGCTTACAGTAATGGACCCTGCAGAGTATAAAATAGAACTCTCTGGATTACTAAAGGAAACTATAATTAAACAATTTACAGGTGAAATGTTTGAATCAACTAATCGTGAACAATTAAACGGTGTAAAAGTAATGCATGTCAAAATACCTCTGGATCTTGAGATTTCTTTTGGGTATTTTCCGGTTGAATTTATTAATTGAGCAGAAGACATTAAACCAAGTTACGAAAGCAGAATAAAAAATATAGAAAGCCTGAAGAAGTATTAAAGATTTGGAATCACAAACTTACAGTTTTGACCTCTAGCTAGATTAACTGGTTAGGGGTCTTGTTATAGCCACTTACAAAACCACCGAATGCTTCGTAAGATAACTTTGAAATAACGATCTCTATGCATAGATTCGTCACGATCATGTAACACTAATTGCAAGATTATCAAGACGATTTAGGCTTGGAGTGCTGCGCATGGACTTTCTACAACGAATTTATCACTCATTTAATAAAAAAAAGATCCCCTTACATAACACAGATCATGAGATGAAGAATCAGAAAGAAAAAAGGCCCTCCTTAGCTCATACGTTAGAAGAATTTGAGGATGCTGTCGATATTCTCCATCGCTCATTTCCAGAGATTCAAGTAGAGATTATCTACTTTGGTCATCTTATTGGAAATGAGGAATTTGAGAGAGATGTACACACGCCTCTTTTAAACATCAAGCAATCTGAAATAGAGCGGCTTTTCAAGCAATCCCAATTTACAAAGGCCCATACTCATAGTGAGGTGATAGATGGGATTCTAAAGGGGCAGGTTGCTATTTTTCATGGTAAGCAGGTTCATCTTATTGACGTTTATGGTCCAGTAGCTCGTGCTGTGACACAATCAGAGCAGGAAACTGTAATAACGGGTCCTCATGATGCCTTTGTGGAGTCTTCAGGACCTAATCTTTCTTTAATTAGAAGAAGGCTAAAGACTTCACATCTTAAGGTGATTAAGCTATCTGTCGGGGAGTTATCAAAAACAGATGTATTTCTCCTATATATTAAGGATATTGCAGATATGGAGATGCTTCAGGAGCTAAAGGACCGTATTGAGGATATAGAAGTAGACGCTATGATTGAGAACACGGTGCTTGTACAACTCATTGATGAATTTCCTAATTCAATTTTCCCACAATTTCTAACAACGGAGCGCCCTGATGTAGCAGTTGCCAAACTTGCAGACGGAGGGATTGTTTGCATTGTGGACAATAGCCCAACCGTTGTTTGTGCGCCGACGTCCTTCTTTGATTTTTTCTCATCTCCCGATGACGACTATCAGCGTTGGCCGTTAGCAACAGCTACAAGATTGATGAGGTTCTTAGCTTTTTTTATTACTGTAGGCTTCACCGCGTTATATGTATCCATTACTACTTTTCATTACGAAATGGTTCCTGAAGCGTTACTTCTAAATCTTACTGAGTCTAGAGCAAGGGTTCCATTTCCTCCGATATATGAGGCTCTTATCATGGAGGTGGTGATGGAGCTGTTGCGTGAGGCCGGAGCTAGGCTTCCAAGTAAAATCGGTCAGACAATCGGGATCGTAGGAGGGATCGTTATTGGGCAGGCAGCTGTTCAAGCCGGATTAACTAGTAATATTCTTATTATTGCTGTTGCTATATCTGCTATTGCTTCCTTCTCTATTCCTAGCTACATGATGAGTGGTGCCATTAGGCTTATCCGCTTTGGTCTTATTATTCTGGCGGGTGTTTTAGGAAATTTTGGATTATTGTTTGGTTTGACCCTGATCACGCTCCATTTATGCAGTTTAACAAGTTTAGGAACCTCCTATCTGATCCCACTTGCTCCTTTTTTCCTAGAGGACTGGAAAAATACATTTATCCGGGGAGCCTACTGGTCTCTAAGGAGAAGACCTGAACAAACAAAAACGGTCAATAAGGACAAAAATAAAATGAAGAGATAGGTCGTGTTCTGATGGCGAAGGAAAAGCTTAATTACATCCATATTATCGTTACAGTTTATGTCCTTCAGCTCGGCGTTGATATGTTTAGAATGTCTAATATGCTTGCCGAGGATTTTGGAACGAATGGCTGGATTGCTATTCTTATTGTCTCTATTTTTGTGGTCGGTATAATTTATACTATTGGCTTGGTTTACAGGCTAGGAGAAGGAAAATCCATATTTGAAATCCTAGAAAATCATCTGCCCAAATTCATGCTGTATCCTTTTTATCTAGGGGTTGCTGTTCTGTGGACGTTGATAGGTACATTTATTGGGAAACATTACATTTTTGTATTGCAAATGCTTTCCTTTCCAACAACCTCTCAATCCATTTTTAACGGAATGCTTATTTTTTTAGCGATTATTCTTTTCTCCATGGGTATTTACAACATGGTTAAGGCGGCAACTATTTTCTTTTTCTTCACAGTTTGGACCATTTTTGTGGTCGCATTTTACTTACCTGAATTTGAATTCATTCGTTTAACTACACATTTCTTTTCTGGTGGAGACGGTTATATTAAGGGATTTTATCGTGTTTTTGTTACCTTTTTCGGTTTTGAATTAGTACTGCTTTTATTTCCTTATATGCAGAAAAATACTCCTGTCTTTAAAGCTACATTAATTGGCCATCTATTGCTTACTTCTGCTTATGTCATTGCCTCTATTGTTTGCTTTGGCGTCTTTAGCCTTTATCAATTAAAGTATTTGCTAGTACCAGGCTTGGAGCTCCTTAGTTATATTGAGCTTCCGTTTGTAGAAAGGGTAGAAAGCTTGATTTTCAATCTCTTTATTGGTGAGGTTATCGTTTCAATAGGCTTTTATTTCTGGGGAGCACAGGAGATGCTTATTCGCTTATTTAGAAAGCATAGCAAAGCAAAAAAAGCAAAAAAGCTCACACTTGCTCTAATAGCAGGTATTTTTGTGTACTCTATGCAATTTGATACTCTCATTCAGGTTCATGAAATGCTACATAAATTAAGCTTATTCCATACGGCTGTTATTTTTGGACTACCAATTGTTCTCCTTTCATTATTATTTTGGGAAAAGAGAAAGGAGAAAAAGAGCAATGCAAAATCCATATAAAAACAGAATTCTGTTGTTGACCTTAGTTGTTATTTTACTGTTATCGGGATGCGCAGATGTACGAATTCTGGAGGAGCTTGGTTTTATTCATTCGGCTGGCTACGAATATGCAGAAGGTAAGGGGGAAAATGACAGAAACAATCTATTGGTCACATTTAAAGTATTAAAGGCTGAGGAAACAGGTGGGAAAGGAAATGAAACTCTTACAACTGTAGCGAATAGTGGAAAGGAGGCTAGAACAAGGCTTGATCGTCAAACGAATAATCAGCTTGTGTCAGGACAATTCCGATCAGCTTTATTTGCTGATGAATACGCTCGTAAAGGGGTGTGGGATATTGTAGATACCCTTGTACGTGACCCAACCATAGGAAAAAGAAGCCGAATTGTTGTTATTGAAGGATCGCCTCATGAGATCCTTCAAGCAGAATTTAGCCAGCATCCAGATGTGGGTCATTATATTGATCAAATGCTGGATAAGGAAGAGAAAGCAAATAAAATTCCAAATTGTAATCTATATATATTTTCTCGGGACTTGTTTGATTTAGGGATTGATCCAGTTGTTCCTCTTTTAAAAATAGGAAAGAAGAGTCTTATTATAAACGGGATTGGAATATTCAGAGATGATCGGTATGTTTCGAAAATTAATCCTATTGATGTCCCATACTTTTATTTTATGAAGAAAAATTTCAAGGGGGGAGATTTAAACCTGACAATCCAGCATGATGGAGCAGAGGAACAAGAAATCATTTTATTGTCAAATCTGATTAGTAAACGGAAGATTAAAGTGCAAAGAGGGCAAGGAGATCAGATAAAAGTTAATATCGAACTAAATGTAATGGGCTCCTTGCTAGAATACATTGGAAAGCTAGACATTACTGTAGATGGGAATGTACACATATTAGAAGAAGCGGTGGCTAGGGAGGTCGAAAAGTCTGCGCAAAAGGTAGTAGAGCTCCTACAGAGCAATGGAGCAGACTCTCTTGGCATAGGTATGTACGTAAGAAACAGTATGACGGCTAAGGAGTGGAAGGAATTAGATTATAAGAAGCAGTATCCAACTATTGACGTATCTGTTCAGGCAAAAGTCGTTATTAAGAATATTGGAATCAGTAAATCTGGTACAAGAGTTGGTGTGCAGTAGCAGTTCAATTATTTTTTTCATTGACAGCTATTTGAAAGTATTGTAACGTGAATTGTGTATGAAGTAGGTAGGAATTGGTTTTATAAACAAATCTTCGGCGCTTCCTAATTGGAGCGTCTTTCACAATTTATAGCAAGATTGTGGATTATACATATATAAATTTCAGGTAAGGTTCAAGGACAATTTGTACTGGCTGTAAGCGTCAGGAGGCAAAGCAATGAGCAAGATCCCGTACCATAAAATGTTAGTTGAATTGGATGGTCAGGAAGCGGAAATTATTATTCGTGCCCTCCAGCTCTATATCTCAAAGGAGTCTTCTATCAACCGCTCATTTAAGGTCACATTTTATAACAATCTTATTTTACGGATTAGAAAAAAGAAGACGGAATTTCATAGCGAATGGAAAAAATACATCTTAAATGGGGTTGAATATGAAGCGGATACTGAAGCAAATAACGACATGCTTCCTCTCCCCTTTTAATAGTGAATTTCATCTTTACTTTTCGCACTTAAAAAGGATATAATTTTTGTATTCATACCATAAGTAGCCATGGATAGACGACTATCCGTGGCTTTATTCATGCAAGAAAAAGGTAAACAGCCGGTTGGAACAGGGGGATAGGCTATGAATGTATTTAAGGACTTATTTTGGTTTTTTAAGCAGGAAAAAAAATATTATTTAACAGGAATTGTGATGCTTTTTCTTGTTTCCCTGCTTACGTTAATTCCTCCATATGTGGTAGGAGTGATCGTGGACAGAATTTTAGAGGGTAGCTTATCGAGGTCAGTATTAATTCAGTGGTTGATTTTCCTACTAGTAGTTGGAATACTGACGTATATTCTAAGATATGTGTGGAGAATCATGATTTTTGGACCTTCTATTCGGTTAGGAAAGCAATTACGTAATCAATTGTATGTCCATTTCAACAAAATGTCTCCTCAATTTTATCAAAAAAGAAGAGTAGGAGATTTAATGGCTCACTCCACAAACGATGTGCAAGCCGTTGAAGCTACTGCTGGTGAGGGAGTATTAACACTTGTTGATTCTTTAACCATGGGTGGAATGGTCGTTATTATGATGGCCTTAGCGATTAACTTTCCACTTACATTAATCGTCTTGCTACCAATGCCTCTTATGGCCTGGGCTACTGGGTATTACGGTAAGCTGCTTCATGAGCGATTTTTTCATGCTCAAAGTGCCTTTTCCGACCTTAACGATAAAGTGCAGGAGAATGTATCTGGTGTAAGAGTTATTAAGGCATTTGGACAGGAAGCAGATGAGAAGGAGTCCTTTCGTAAGCAATCGGCTGATGTTGTACAAAAAAATGTAGCTGTAGCTAAGGTCGACTCATTGTTTGATCCAACGATTTCTTTTATTGTAGGACTATCGTATATTCTGGCGATTAGCTTTGGCTCATGGTTTGTTGTACGGGAAACGATTACGCTTGGTGAACTGGTTACATTTACGATGTATTTAGGTATGCTGATTTGGCCAATGCTAGCCTTCGGCTTTCTATTTAACATTGTGGAGAGAGGCAGGGCCTCCTATGATCGGATCAGAAGCTTGCTTAGTGTCAAGGAGGATATTACTGATAAAGAAAACGCTATCGTAACTACACCGAGTGGAAACTTGGCTTATAGCATACAATCCTATAGCTTTCCAGAATCTGATCAGGCTGTTCTTCGTGACATCCAGTTTCGTCTTGAGCAAGGAGAGACGCTAGGAATAGTAGGTAAGACTGGTTCAGGAAAAACAACGCTATTACGCTTGTTGCTCAGAGAATTTGATTGTAAGGATGGAGATATGACAATTGGTGGAACGTCCATTTATGATTTTAAGCGTTCAGCTTTGCGTTCAGCAATTGGTTATGTTCCCCAAGAACATTTTCTTTTCTCGGCTACATTAGCTGAAAATATTGCGTTTGGTAAAGCAGAGGCTACCATGGCTGAAATTAAACGGGCAGCCCAAATTGCCTGTATTGATGAAGATATTGAACGTTTTCCAGAGGGCTATAATACGGTTGTTGGAGAACGTGGAGTTACTCTGTCAGGAGGACAAAAGCAAAGAATATCTATTGCCAGGGCCATTCTCCTTAATCCTGAAATTCTGATTCTAGATGACTCCTTATCAGCTGTAGATGCTAAGACAGAGGAAACAATCGTTAATGAATTAAGAGCAAACCGTGCAAACAAAACAACGATTATTTCTGCTCATCGCTTAAGTGCTATTGAGCATGCTGACCTGATTATTGTTTTGGAGGATGGCAGGATTGCGGAGCGAGGTACACATGAAGAGCTTCTAGAAGCAGATCAATGGTATGCGATGATGTACAGGCATCAGCAGCTTGAAAGCCTAGTTGCGCAAGGGGGAGGTACAGCATGAGTCAACCGTATACGACAGAGCGCTTAGCCAAAAAGCATATTTTCAGGCGATTAATGCGTTATGCATGGCCTCACAAAAAAAGCTTACTTATAGCCTTTATAATCCTAATGATTGCAACAGGTGCTGATATCGCCGGTCCATTTCTATTAAAGGTATTTATTGATAACCATTTAACTCCTTTTATCGAACAAGGTATTGCATGGCAATGGACAATAATTGGTGTTCTATTTGCCGTTTATGCTATGTCATTGATTGTCAATGTTGGGCTTAGCTACGTACAGGCTTTTCAGTTTCAGAAAATTGCGCTCAACATTATTCAGCAGCTTAGAATTGATGTATTTGGACAGGTACAGCATTTGGGACTAACTTTTTTTGATCAGACACCTGGTGGGAGCTTAGTTTCTAGGATTACGAATGATACAGAAGCGATTAAGGACTTATATATAAGTGTTTTAGCTGTTTTTTTACAAAATATATTATTCCTCATTGGAATATTTGTAGCTATGTTCTTCTTGGATGTTCAACTGGCTTTGTTCTGCTTAGTTATTTTACCGGTTATTTTTATGATTATGTGGGCGTATCGTGCTCTTTCAGCAAAGGTCTACCATATTTCAAGAGCTAAGCTTAGCCAATTAAACGCTAAATTAAGTGAATCCCTGCAGGGTATGAATATTATTCAGGTGTTCAGCCAGGAGAAAAGGCTGCATAAGAGCTTTGATCAGATTAATGAAGAGCATAACGAAGCGAGAATGGGCACGATTAAGCTAAATGGCTTACTACTCCGCCCAGCTGTTGATTTTGTTTATCTAATCACCCTTATGATTGTATTATGGTACTTTGGAATTCTCTCTTTGGAAGCAAATTCGGAAACAGCCTTCCAAATTGGTGTCCTGTACGCCTTTGTCAATTATCTAGGTCGTTTTTTCGAGCCTGTAAACACGATGATGCAAAGGCTAGCTCAATACCAGCAAGCAATGGTGTCCGCTGAACGTGTATTTGGTTTATTGGATGACGACCGCTTAGCTCCTTCAAAGCAGGGTAAAGATCAACCTAAAATAACGGATGGACGAATTGTATTTGACAATGTGACGTTTTCATATGATGGGAAAACGGATGTGTTGAAGAATATTTCATTTACCGCTGAGCCAGGCCAAACGGTTGCTCTTGTAGGGCATACAGGAAGTGGGAAGAGCTCAATTACAAATCTACTGATGCATTTTTATTCAGTAGAACAAGGTCATATTACGATAGATGGTAAGCCACTACAAACCTATACGAATGAAGAAATAAGAAAGAATGTTGGTTTAGTTTTACAGGATGCCTTTTTATTTGTAGGAGATATCAAGCATAATATTCGTCTTCATAATATGGAGATTACGGATGAGCAGCTTGAAGAAGCAGCGAGGTTTGTTCAAGCAGACACGTTTATTCAGAAGCTTCCGCAGAAATATAATGAGCCTGTCGGGGAGAGAGGAGCTACATTCTCTAGTGGACAACGACAGCTTCTATCCTTTGCCAGAACAATGGCACTGCAGCCTAAAATCTTGGTGCTGGATGAGGCCACCGCTAATGTAGATACAGAAACGGAGGAAGCGATTCAGCTAGCTCTTGATAAGATGAGAAAAGGAAGAACAACAATAGCTATCGCTCACCGTCTATCTACAATTCAGGATGCAGATTTAATTCTTGTTTTACATCAGGGAGAAATTGTGGAGAGAGGGACTCATCAAGAGCTTTTAGGACAGGAAGGGCTTTATCATAAAATGTATCTTCTCCAGCAAGGGGCACACAAGGAAGTAAAAGAAGTAGTGCAGCAGGAGATCCATTAATCACTTTATTAAAAAGCTTATAGAATAAATATAGGAGGCACAGCAAAGAAGCTGTGTCTTATTTTTTTGCATAAAACTATTTTTTATAGGCAACTATAACGTTATCCAGAAGGGAGAATGATGATGACCGTACAAACACAAATCCAACAATGTATTGCTAGTGCTCAAAGTGTTGAAGCTAGCTTGACCCAATTTTCATTGGAAACAGAAAATCAGCAGGCTAAGCAAATGTTTGAACAGCTTGCCCAACAGCAAAAAACTATTGTTTCGCAGCTTGAGGGAAGATACCAACAGGTTCTACAAGAAGAGCCACAGTTTAATCAAAGCCAAAATCAGTCGTCCAGTCAGGCACAGAATCAAATGCAAGCCAGTATGCAGAATCAAACACAGGGATCTAAAAAACAGTAGTAGTTTTTTGTCGTGTAGCTAGAATTGGATTAGTTACACGACTTCCCTTTTATCATTGAGACAGGAGTTTAGCTAGATTAAGTTGATTCAAGCAAGTTTTAAACAAAAGAGTTTTTATGGTAGTCGCTAAATGATTAGGAAGGTGAGTTAGGATGACCGTAGCTTCTAAGGTAAAACAGGCATTTGCCTCATTAAAAACAGCACAGTCACAGATTGAACAATATAGCTGGTATCATCCAGATGAGCAGGCAAAAGAACATTTTCAAACAAGCAAACATGATCTACAGTCGATTATTGAAGATATGGAACAACGGATCAAAGAAATTGAATTTGAGGAGCCGCAATTTAAGGGCTTTTAAGTAGGGAGGAGTAGCTTCTATGTCTGAATGGGGTATTATCGTTTTACGAACCGTCCTTCTATTTTTCTTAGTCATAATAGCCTTTCCACTTTTCGGAAGAAAATCAATTTCCTCTATGACTATGCTCGATTTTATATTGGTTTTTGTATCAGGAAGCATGATCGCCTTAATCGCGCTTAATGTGATTGAAAACTTAGCTTTTGGACTTATTGCATTACTGCTATGGACGGGTGGTATTCTTGCTCTTCAATATGCGATTCAAAAATCTAAATGGGCTCATCAGCACATCGCTGGTAAAGAAATTGTTGTTATCAAAAATGGGAAAATTCTAGAGGAAAATTTACATGTAGCTAAGATGACAGGAGAAGAGCTTTTATCTCAATTGAGACGCAAGGATATTTTCAGTATGGCTGATGTGGAGTTTGCTGTGCTTGAAGCGAATGGAGATATTACTACTCTGCTCAAAAGAGATAAGCAGCCTGTAACGCCAAATGATTTGAGAGTTAAAGTAAATGAGTATCAGGAGCCACAGACCGTCATGTTAGATGGGAATATTCTAGATGAACCCCTCACGACGATTGGTTTGAACAGAGATTGGTTGCTAGAACAGCTTCAGCAGATCGGGGTAGCCGAAGAAAATATTTTTTTGGCTCAGGTAGATTCAATGGGTGAGCTTTATATCGATACCTTTGATGATGTCATCCAGATTCCACAGCCCTCTGCCAAAGCTTTGCTCTTGGCTACATTAAAAAAGCTAGAGGCACAGTTTAGACAATTTTCCTTTGAGACACAAAATCCCGAATGGAAGTCAAAGTATGAGCAACATGCTCAGCAGATACATGAGGTATTGAATAGATTGGAACCCTATCTTGATACATAGAGGAGTGAGATTATGTCCGATAAAAAGAAGAAGAAGCTAACCCCAACACAGCAGGAGTACCAAGCTTTTATCAAGGATATAGAGCCTAAGCGTCCTTTAGCGAGAAATTGCATTCTTGCCTTTTTAGTTGGGGGCAGCATCTGTGCTATTGGACAAGGATTTACGTATTTTTATATGAGCTTCTTTGATTTCACAGAGAAAACAGCAGGAAACCCCACTGTTGCAACAATGATTTTTCTGGGCATCCTACTCACAGGATTTGGTGTCTATGATCATCTAGCGCAATGGGCTGGGGCAGGTACGGCTGTTCCTGTAACAGGCTTTGCCAATGCGATGTCTTCGGCTGCTATCGAGCATAAAAGTGAGGGGTTTGTTCTTGGAGTGGGGACTAATATGTTCAAGCTTGCTGGACCAGTTATTGTTTATGGAACGGTTGCTGCCTTTTTTGTTGCATTGATTAAGGAATTAATTGCGAAGCTGGGGGGCTAATAAAAATGCTACAGGGACATCAGAGCTGGAATTTCGTATCTAGGCCGATTTTGACCTCCTCTGCCACTATTGTTGGACCCTTTGAGGGGAAGGGACCCCTAGCTCTAGATTTTGACCGGATACATGGTGATACCTGGATCGGTCAGGAGAGCTGGGAAAAGGCAGAAAAACGTCTATTAGAGGAAGCAACAGAGCTGGCCATTGAGAAGGCTGGTCTAGAAAAAGAACAGGTTCAATTTTTTCTAGGTGGGGATCTATTAGCTCAGCTTGTTTCCAGTAATTTTGCTGCTAGAACATTAGGTATTCCCTTTCTAGGGATATTTGGAGCCTGCTCTACGTCAATGGAAGGCTTAGCTCTTGCTGCCCAAATGGTGGATGCCAATAATGCTCATACAGTGATGTGTGGGACGTCCAGCCATAATTCCTCGGCAGAAAAACAGTTTCGTTACCCTACGGAGTACGGCGGGCAGAAGCCTCCAACAGCTCAATGGACGGTAACGGGTGGAGCGGCAGCAATTGTGCAGGCAGAGGATCACATCAAAACAGAGAGCAAGGTAGAAGGAACTCGTAGTATTAGAGTGACTGGGGCAACCATTGGACGGATTATAGATATGGGTATTAGTGACCCTTTTAATATGGGAGGAGCTATGGCTCCAGCTGCTGTGGATACGATTACAGCTCATTTTCGAGACTTTCAGCGTAGCTTTGAGGATTATGATCTAATTGCCACCGGTGATTTAGGGCATGTTGGTCACCAGATTGCTCGAGACCTACTAAAAAAGCACGGCATTAAAGTCTCAGATGAGAAATTTAAGGACTGCGGAAAAATGATCTTCGGAGACAACCCAACTGTCTTAGCAGGAGGCAGTGGATGCGCGTGCTCAGCTACAGTAACCTACGGACATATTCTAAACAAAATGAAAGCAGGGGAGCTAAAAAAGGTATTCATTGCTGCTACAGGAGCACTCCTCTCACCATTAAGCTATCAGCAAAAGGAATCTATACCGTGTATTTGTCACGGAGTGGTATTAGAAGCGGAGTAACAAAGCTTTAAGGACGTGGTAAGCGTGATCATCTATTTTTTTGTGTGGATTTTCAAGCAAATTCAAGGAAGGGCATGGAACTGGTTAGGTGCGATTTTTGAATTTGAGTATGAGCTGGATTAGTCTATTGGAACGAACGGAGCATACAGTAAGGAGTGAACAATATGCTAGCAAGCTTTTTTTGGGCTTTTGTTGTTGGAGGAATTATATGTGTTATTGGGCAGGTCATGCTGGATGTTTTTAAGCTTACGCCAGCTCATACGATGAGTGCGCTTGTCGTTTCAGGAGCCATCCTTGATGGATTAGGCTTTTATGAACGTCTGATCGATTTTGCTGGAGCAGGAGCCACTGTTCCCATTACCAGTTTTGGTAACTCTCTAGTTCATGGAGCAATGGCTGAAGCTAAAGCGAATGGTTTAATTGGTATCATCACAGGGATATTTGAGGTTACTAGTGCAGGAATTTCCTCTGCCATTATCTTTTCTTTTTTAGCCGCTCTTGTTTTCAGGCCCAAAGGTTGATGTGAAAGGCAACTTACTTAATCATTGCATCTTCACTAGAATAGGAAGGAGAAGGAGCTATGGGAGCCATTTGGTATGGAGCTGAAGACTTACCGATTTACGGTTTTTTGGTACGTGCACTTTTGGTCTATGTGTATATGTTTCTAATTATAAAAATTTTAGGTCAGCGATCCATCGGAACTCTGCATCCTCTTGACTTCTTATTTGGTGTGATTATTGGAGATATTTTAGGTGAACCTCTAACATCAGGAGATAAACCTATTGCAGGTCCATTAGCGGCTGCGGGATTAATAAGCTTTTTCCATCTTTCCTTATCTTATTTGTCACTTAAAACTCCTCGTTTTCGAAGAATCGTGGAGGATGAGCCCTTAATTCTAATTGAGAATGGTAAGATACTGGAGAAAGAACTGAGGAAGACAAAAATAACTGTGGAGTCTTTAATGATGGATTTACGCCTAAGGAATGCTGCAGATTTAAATGAAGTTGACTATGCAGTGCTTGAGTCAAATGGACAAATCAGTGTGATTAAAAATACCCATAGTAATGCCCTAACACCACAAGATATGCAAATTAAAAAGCCTAAAAAAGGATATCCAAGTGTTTTGATATTAGACGGACATATCATTTCACATAATTTAAAGAAGTTTGGAAACCAGGGTTGGCTTATGCAGCAATTAAATAACAGGGGTGTGAAGCGGGTAGATGAAGTATTTCTAATGACCGTTGATCATGCTGGTGGTGTATATATTAGCCAAAAGAGTTAGAAATGAGGAGAGTAAGTTTCATTACAGGAATAAATCTAATTACTAGAAATCATTTAGAAATTTAATTATAAAATTTAATTATAAATAATTGACTATAACCAATAAAAATGTCATACTTTTATAGACTTATGAATTAGGTATGAAAAGACGTAGTTTTCTGATTGTAACTTATCTAACTGAATAGCTAGTTATCTTTAATTTAGTCCAGAGAGGCTGACAAGGTAGCGAATATAAGTTGTACAAGCTTCATTCTAGAATTGTATTTTCTATAGGTATGTCTTATAGAGAGAAGATTTCGATGAAATGAAGACTTTTCACTCAACTTATCTTCTAATGGTATATCCAGCTTCTTGTCCAAAGGACAAGAAGCTTTTTTTATGAAGTTAGACACTATACTAAGAGAGGGGATTGTACATTGGACAAATCTAGGCTTATTTTAGATCAGGATGCCATACGTAGAGCTTTGACAAGGATTGCTCATGAAATTATTGAGCGAAACAAGGGAATTTCAAATTGTGTACTGGTGGGAATTAAAACTAGAGGAATTTATCTTGCCCAGCGCCTAGCTGAACGTATTAAAGAGATTGAAAGCTTTGATGTGCCAGTTGGTGAGCTTGATATTACATTATATCGTGATGATCTAACCTTTAAGCATGAAAGTCAGGATCCTGTGATTAAAGGCACTCAGCTACCCGTTGATATTACAGGAAAAACAGTGATCTTAGTTGATGATGTGCTATATACAGGACGTACGGTAAGAGCAGGTCTTGATGCACTAATTGATCATGGCCGACCTCAATCCATTCAGCTTGCTGTATTGGTTGACCGAGGACATCGAGAGCTACCAATTCGTCCTGATTTTGTAGGAAAAAATGTTCCTACCTCTAAAGAAGAAATAATTGCTGTGCAGCTATTCGAGACGGATGAACAAGATCATGTACAGATCAAAGCAGATAAATAATAGTAGAAGTTAATGAAATAATAAATAGAGCTTATTCTTAAAGAGATTAGAGCAGGAGAGGAAGTTATTGGATATGGATCAGCAGGAAAAGGTAGTTTTAGACGTTAAAGATATTCCCAAGCCACAGAGTTGGCTGATATTAAGCTTACAGCATTTGTTCGCTATGTTTGGGGCGACGATATTAGTTCCTATATTAGTGGGCTTAGACCCATCAGTTGCCTTAATGTCTAGTGGTTTAGGGACAATTGCTTACTTATTAATTACAAAAGGACAAATCCCAGGCTACCTAGGCTCCTCTTTCGCTTTTATTGCTCCCATACAAACAGTTATGCTTGTAGACGGACCTGAAGCTGTAATGTTTGGAAGCTTTGTAGCAGGTTTGGTATACGGAATAGTAGCTCTTCTAGTTAAGTCATTTGGGGTAGGCTGGCTTCGGAAATTGTTGCCACCTATCGTAGTAGGACCAGTTATTATCGTCATTGGTCTAGGATTAGCTAGTACAGCAATTGGTATGGCTATGAATGATCCAGCAACTGGTGAATATGATTTAACTTTATTTTCAGCTGCTCTTGTAACATTGGCCATTACGATAATCGCAACAATATTCTTCAAAGGCTTTTTCGGCCTAATACCTATTCTAATTGGTGTTGTTGGAGGATACGTTTACTCAGCTTTCATTGGAATCATAGATTTTTCAGGGCTTCAAAATGCTTCCCTCTTTGGGATGCCCGACCAAGTGTACATTCCATTTCTAACATACACACCGCAAATATCGTGGCTCGCTGCCTTCATTATTGCACCTGTTGCGTTTGTAACTCTTGCTGAGCATATTGGAGACCAAATGGTGCTAAGTAAGGTCATGAATCGTAACCTGCTGAAAAAGCCAGGCTTACATCGCTCTATCCTTGGGGATGGTGTAGCGACCATTATAGCATCATTTGTTGGTGGACCGCCTAATACAACATACGGTGAGAATATTGGTGTTTTAACGATCACAAGAATCTTTAGTGTTTTTGTTGTCGGTGGTGCAGCTTGTCTAGCTATTTTGTTTGGTTTTAGTCCAATGGTCAGTGAATTTATTGGCTCAATTCCTACAAGTGTAATGGGTGGAGTTGCTATCCTGTTATTTGGTGTTATCGCTTCAGCCGGGTTAAGAATGCTTATTGAAAGTCAGGTTCACTTCGGCGATAAACGTAACCTAGTGATATCTTCGGTTATTTTGGTTATCGGAATTGGTGGGGCCCTTATCCAAGTAGGTGAAAATTTTCAGGTTGCTGGTATGGCACTAGCTACAATCGTGGGTATGTTCTTAAATTTAGTTCTGCCAGGTAAAGAATCGGCTTATGGAACTAAAGAGATGTTCACAGATGAATAAACTTCATACATTGATTCACCTTTAACAGACAGTCCTGAGAGACTGGTAAGGTGCTTTACACGGAAATCTATAGAGTGCAGCTATCAGCCTGTATTCTTGTTTCTCATACCGTGTAACTTGTTAAGCATCTTACTACTCAAAAGTAAGATGCTTTTTTTGTACCTATCAGAATTTATATGTTCAGAGGTAGATAGTATAAGAAAAACTAAGGCTTTCGCCAGGACTTGGCGATAAGCCAAGTTTTTCTAACAGGCTGTTTTAATAGAAAGACATAACCAGATTGAGTGGGAAGGAGACAGAACATGAACAAACACTTGTTAGGTTTAAAGGACTTAGGGGCAGAGGATCTTCTATCCATATTAAAAAGAGCAGAGCAGTTTACGCATTCAGATCAAGAGAGTCACTTGAATGTAGTTGTCCACAAAGGAACGTTTGTAACTAATTTGTTTTTTGAGAACAGTACAAGAACACGCTTTTCCTTTGAGGTTGCTCAGAAGCGCTTAGGTCTGAATGTCTTGAACTTCCAAGAATCTGTATCGAGTGCACAAAAAGGAGAGTCCTTATACGATACATTAAAAACTCTTGAGTCTATGGGCGTTAAAGCGGCGGTCATACGACATAGTCAAAATGGAATTCTTAAGCAGCTTGAGAGTGGGCTTAACTTGAACCTTGTTAATGCAGGGATAGGAAATGAGGAGCACCCCACCCAAGCCCTTCTTGACATGCTAACAATGAAGCAGGAATTTGGCTCATTACAAGGTCTTAAGGTAGCGATAATTGGGGATTTACAGCATAGCCGAGTACTGCGATCAAATTATTATGGCTTGACTAAGCTTGGAGCCAGTTTGATTTTATCAGGTCCAGAGGAATATAAACCAGTGGATCAGGAAATTTTAGGTGGCTGCACATGGCTGCCGATGGATGACGCTATCGTTGAAGCTGACGTTGTGATGATGCTACGTATACAGCTTGAAAGACATAGGGAGCAGGCTGTAGGGATCTCTCAGACTGAGTATCACCAGAAATATGGTCTAACGGAGCAACGCTCAAAATTTATGAAAAAGGAAGCCATCATTATGCATCCTGCTCCTTTTAATCGAGATGTAGAAATTGCTTCTAGCTTGATTGAAAGTCCAAAGTCTAGAATTTTTAAGCAAGTAACTAATGGTGTTGCTATAAGAATGGCTGTGATGGAAAGAGTGCTTTGTAGTACGGTAGATGAACAGGGAACAAATAGTAAAATCAAGATGGCTAACTAATAGGATAGGAAATGATATTTACTACGTTATAGGGAGATGAATAAACATGCTACTTAAAAACGGAACGATGTATGATCATGTAGGCAATCAGGTGACTAGAGATATTCTTATTGAAAATGGACGGATTAAGAAGCTAGGTAAAAACCTTCAGGCTGAGGGACATGAGACCGTAGAATGTGAAGGGAAGTGGATTTTCCCAGGCTTTGTAGATTTACATGTTCATCTAAGGGAGCCAGGCTTTGAAGCGAAGGAAACGATTGAAACGGGTTCAATGGCGGCTGTAAAAGGTGGCTTTACTACGATAGCGTGTATGCCAAATACGAAGCCAGTATTAGACACACCTGAGCAAATTCGCTATATTCATGAGCAAACAAAAAAAAGTGGTTACGCACATGTGCTTCCAATTGGAGCGATTACAAAAAGACAGCTTGGAGAAGAGCTGAATGATTTTGAAAGCATGCAGCATGAAGGCGTTCTGGCGGTCTCTGATGATGGAGTAGGCGTTCAATCTAGCTGGATGATGAAGCAAGCTATGATAAAGGCTCAGGAGCTTGGACTTCCAGTGGTTGCTCACTGTGAGGACGATACGCTCATTCAAGGTGGCTGTGTGCATGAAGGATCATTTTCAGAGAAATATAACCTTCGCGGTATTCCTTCAGAGTGTGAAGCGATTCATATAGGGAGAGATATTCTGCTAGCTGAGCAAACGGGTGTACACTATCATGTCTGTCACATTAGTACGAAGGAATCCGTTCGTTTGGTAAGGGAAGGCAAAAAGAACGGGATCAAGGTAACCGCAGAGGTTAGTCCACACCATCTTCTCTTATGTGAGGATGATATCCCTGGTTTAAACACAAACTTCAAAATGAATCCACCATTAAGAGGGGCAGCCGATCGTGAGGCACTGTTAGAGGGCTTGCTTGACGGGACAATTGATTTTATCGCCACAGATCATGCCCCACATACAGAGGAGGAAAAGGCTAAAAGCATGGAGCTTGCACCGTTTGGGATTGTAGGTCTTGAGACGGCGTTCCCGTTGTTGTATACGCACTTTGTGCAAAAGGGAATCTTCACGTTGAAGCAGCTGGTGGATTGGATGACGGTTATTCCTGCTGACCGCTTTGGGTTAGATAAGGGACGTTTAACTGAAGGAGGACCAGCAGATATTACAATTGTAGACCTCCATAAAGTACAAGATATTGATCCTAATCAGTTTGCTTCAAAAGGAAAAAATACACCGTTTGCTGGATGGAGAACCTCAGGTTGGCCAGTACAAACGATTGTAGCTGGTGAGTTAGTTTGGTCTGAAGAGCAGGGCTTCAGTGCAGGGAATGAAAAATAAGGGAGTGGCACAGATGAACAAGGCAGAAAAGGCATATCTTATCCTCGATGACGGTACAATTTTTCAAGGGAAAAGCTTTGGTTCGGATCAAACTGCTATAGGTGAGGTTGTTTTTAACACCGGAATGACAGGATATCAAGAGGTTTTAACTGACCCATCCTACTGTGGACAGCTTATTACCATGACATATCCTTTGATCGGAAACTACGGTGTAAATATGGATGATTATGAAGCCATTATTCCGCACGCATTTGGCTTCATTGTTAGAGAACATAGTGATTATCCTAGCAATTGGCGTTCAGAAGGAAGCATAGATCAATGGCTCAAGGGACATGGCATCCCTGGAATCTCTAATATAGATACACGTATGCTTACGAAAAAAATTAGAGAGCAGGGGACCATGAAGGGAATGATCGTCTCTGGACAGAAATCAGATGTTGAGCTTTTGGAGCTTTTAGAGGAATTAAAAGTGACCAAGGATCTAAAGGATCAGGTATCTCGTGTTTCAACCAAAAATGCGTTCCATTGTCCAGGACAAAAGCACCGAGTCGTGCTAGTGGATTATGGCTGTAAAGCTGGAATTTTACGTGAGTTAACAAATCGCCACTGTGATGTTCGTGTCGTGCCATATGATACAACAGCAGAGGAAATTATTAAGCTAAATCCTGATGGTATTCTTCTCTCAAACGGTCCTGGAGATCCAAAGGATGTCCCAGAGGCTTTAGCGATGATTAACGGTGTCCTTGGAAAGATTCCATTGTTCGGTATTTGCTTAGGTCATCAGTTGTTTGCTTTAGCTTGTGGAGGAGATACGGTCAAAATGAAGTTTGGTCACCGGGGGGCAAATCATCCTGTTTTAGATATTGAAGCTGATCTGACGATGATGACATCACAAAATCACGGCTACGCTGTGAATGAACAAGCTCTTTCTGGTACTCGTTTGAAGGTAACTCATACGGCTGTTAATGATAAAACAGTCGAGGGTCTTAAGCATTTAGATCATCCAGCCTTTTCTGTACAGTTTCATCCGGAGGCAACACCAGGACCTTACGACAGTAATGAATTATTTGATCGTTTTATAAACCTAATGGATCAACACAAGCTTCATATCACTGAACAAAAGAAGGGAGCTAATCAGTATGCCTAAATCAACTCAACTCAAGAAGATTCTCGTTATTGGCTCAGGACCGATTGTAATTGGACAGGCCGCCGAGTTCGATTATGCGGGAACACAAGCGTGTCAGGCCTTAAAAGAAGAGGGCTATGAGGTTATTCTGATTAACTCCAACCCAGCAACGATTATGACCGATACGAATATGGCTGATAAGGTTTATATTGAACCAATTACATTAGAGTTTGTAACTAGAATTATCCGTCAAGAGAAGCCAGATGGTATCCTTCCGACTCTAGGGGGACAAACAGGCTTAAACATGGCTGTAGAGCTTGCCGAGGCGGGTATTCTAGAGGAAGAAAATGTTCAGCTACTAGGGACAGAGCTTTCTGCGATTAAAAAAGCTGAGGACAGAGACCTCTTCAGAGAGCTGATGAAGGAGCTAGGTGAACCTGTTCCAACTAGTGATATTATTCATTCGATTGAAGAAGCCCTTGCCTTTGTAGATAAAATTGGTTACCCGGTGATCATTCGACCTGCCTATACGCTTGGAGGTACAGGCGGAGGGATTGTTAAGGATGAGGAAAGCCTAAGGGAAATCGTAGCGAGTGGTTTGAAGTATTCACCTGTTACACAGTGTTTGATTGAAAAAAGCATTGCTGGCTACAAAGAGATTGAATATGAGGTAATGCGTGACGCTAACGATTCCTGTATTGTTGTTTGTAACATGGAAAATATAGATCCGGTTGGAGTTCATACTGGTGACAGTATTGTTGTAGCGCCGAGTCAGACCCTTTCTGATCGAGAATACCAAATGCTACGCTCATCTGCTCTTAGAATTATTCGTGCACTAAAAATAGAAGGGGGCTGTAATGTCCAATACGCTCTCGACCCGGACAGCTTTCAATATTATGTCATCGAAGTGAATCCACGTGTAAGTCGTTCTTCTGCTCTGGCTTCAAAAGCAACAGGATATCCGATTGCGAAAATGGCGGCTAAAATTGCTGTTGGGTATCGCTTAGATGAAATGATTAATCCAGTAACACAGCGCACGTATGCAAGCTTCGAGCCAGCTTTAGACTACATTGTAACGAAAATACCTCGCTGGCCCTTCGATAAGTTCCAATCCGCGAATCGTAAGCTAGGTACTCAGATGAAGGCAACTGGAGAAGTGATGGCGATCGGTCGTAATTTCGAGGAGTCCTTACTCAAGGCGATCCGCTCTTTAGAAACAGGTGTATATCATATTGAGCTTCCTGAGCTCCGTGGCTTGGACGACGAAAAGCTTCAAAGTAAATGCACCAATGCGGATGATGAGAGAATCTTTGCTGTAGCCGAGGCTCTACGCCGTGGTTATTCCATCGAGGAAGTATGGAAGTGGACGAAGATTGATTTGTTTTTCCTGCATAAGCTACAAATGATGATTCAGTTTGAACAGGAGCTAGAAGGCAAAGCCTTTGATGTTGAACTGTTAAACGAAGCGAAGCGTCTAGGCTTTACGGATGTAAAAATTGCTGAGCTGTGGAGCACGACAGAGGATGAGGTTAGAGCGTTTCGTAAGGTAGCAGGAATTGAGCCTGTTTATAAAATGGTAGATACGTGTGCAGCTGAGTTTGAGTCAACAACACCGTACTATTATTCAACATATGAGCAAGAAAACGAGGTGCTTCCTTCCTCGAAAAAGAAAATCATTGTGTTAGGCTCTGGCCCGATCCGAATCGGTCAAGGGATTGAGTTCGATTATGCAACCGTCCATGCCGTATGGGCGATCAAAGAAGCTGGCTACGAAGCGATTATTATCAATAACAATCCAGAGACCGTATCGACCGATTTCAATACGTCAGATCGACTATACTTTGAGCCTTTATTTGCTGAGGATGTACTACACATTATCGAACAAGAAAAACCTGAAGGTGTCATTGTTCAATTTGGTGGTCAAACAGCGATCAATCTTACAGCTGCTCTTGAAAAAGCGGGTGTCCCGATTATTGGAACGGATGTAGCCCATATTGATGCTGCAGAGGATAGAGAGAAGTTTGAAAAGCTATTAGGGCAGCTACAAATTGCCCAGCCTCCTGGTAAGACAGTTACGTCTGTTGATGGAGCGGTAACGGCAGCTGAAGGTTTAGGATTTCCTGTACTTGTTCGACCTTCTTATGTATTGGGTGGGAGAGCAATGGAAATTGTGTATAACCAAGAAGAGCTGCTCGGATACATGGAGAATGCTGTACGAGTAAACCCTCAGCATCCAGTGCTAATAGATCGTTATCTGCTAGGTAAAGAGGTTGAAGTAGATGCGATTTGTGACGGGAATGAGGTTCTTATTCCAGGGATAATGGAGCATATTGAACGAGCTGGTGTACACTCCGGAGATTCAATTGCTGTCTATCCACCGCAAACGATAAGCCCAGAAATTAAAGAGAAAATCATCGAGATGACAACAGAGTTAGCCAAAGGCTTAGAAATCAAAGGCCTGCTTAACATTCAGTTTGTGATTTACAAGGAGCAGGTGTATGTACTTGAAGTGAATCCACGTTCTTCGCGTACCGTTCCTTTCTTAAGTAAAATTACAGGTATACCTATGGCTAATTTAGCTACAAAAGTGATTCTTGGTCAATCTCTACAGGAATTAGGATATCAAGGTGGGTATCACCCAGAAGCAGACGTAGTTTCTGTAAAGGTGCCTGTTTTCTCCTTCGCTAAGCTGAGAAGAGTAGATATTACTCTAGGACCTGAGATGAAATCAACAGGAGAGGTAATGGGGAGAGATGTGAAGCTGGAAAAGGCTTTATATAAAGGCCTGATTGCCGCAGGAATGAACATTCCAACCCATGGATCTGTTTTAGTTACTGTGGCAGATAAGGACAAAGAGGAAGCAACTGAGGTTATCCAAAGATTTCATCAGCTAGGCTTTAATATAGTGGCTACCTCAGGCACAGCTTCAAGGCTTGAAGAGGTTAAAATACCGGTAACGAAGGTGAAAAAACTTTCTGAAGGAACTCCAAATTTATTAGATCAGGTACGTACAGGACAGGTGAGCTTTATTATTAACACGTTAACGAAAGGCAAGCAGCCAGCTCGTGACGGATTTAGAATTAGGCGTGAAGCGGTAGAAAATGGTGTGGTTGTCTTTACTTCCTTGGATACGGCAAAAGCAATGATTAAAGTCCTTGAAACGATCACATTTTCATCAGCTCCAATGCCAGTTTTTGAAAAGAAAAGTAGCTTGTCATTGAAATGAGGTGGGGACGTGTTTAAGAAGAAAGGCTTACTATCCATTGTAGAAAATAGAGAAATTGCTGAACATATCTTTACGATGAAGTTAGAGGGTGAGCTTGTTAATGAGCTAGATCAGCCTGGCCAGTTTGTCCACTTACGTGTAGGACAGGGCTTTGATCACTTGCTACGGCGACCCATTAGTATTTGTGATGTGGATCATGAGAAGCAGCAGCTGACGATTATATATCGTGCTGAGGGAGCGGGTACTGTGGCTTTCTCAAAACAGGCTGTTGGTGAGCAGGTGGATGTTTTAGGTCCACTAGGACAAGGCTTTCCTATTGAGGAGAGAAAAGCAGGTGAACATGTCGTTTTAGTTGGAGGGGGAGTTGGTGTTCCTCCCCTATACTACCTATCTAAGCGTTTGAAAAGTAAGGGAGTTATTGTTTCACACGTTCTTGGATTTTCACATGCTGGAGCTGTTTTTCTAGCCGATGAGTTCGCTAAGCTTGGAGATACGTACATCACAACGATTGATGGATCGTTTGGTGAACAGGGATTAGTTACTGATGTCCTTGATCGTTGGAACATAACGGAATGGAATGCTCTTTATTCTTGTGGCCCACTTCCGATGCTACGAGCCCTGTCTCAACGCTTTGAGCAGCATGAGGCTGCCTATATTTCACTGGAAGAGCGTATGGGTTGTGGAATTGGAGCTTGCTTTGCTTGCGTATGCCACACTCCAGAGTCAGATACGAGCTATAAGAAAATTTGTACGCATGGTCCAGTGTTTCGAGTAGGGGAGGTTATTCTATGAGCATAAATGATTCAGTTGCCACTTCACGCTTAGAGGTTAAGCTAGGAGATCACTTGACACTTAGGAACCCAGTTATTCCTGCGTCAGGCTGCTTTGGCTTTGGGAAGGAATATGCTCAGTTCTACGAGCTAGATGCTCTAGGAGCCATTATGATAAAAGCAACAACAGTAGAACCAAGATTCGGAAACCCTACTCCTCGGGTAGCAGAGACAAAGGCAGGTATGTTGAATGCTATAGGATTACAAAATCCAGGCCTAGAGAAGGTATTAAGTGAAGAGCTTCCTTGGCTGGAGCGCTATGATGTACCAATTATCGCAAATATTGCCGGTACAACAGAGGAAGATTATATTCAGGTTGTGGAACAGATCAGCCATGCTCCAAACGTTAAAGCGTTAGAGCTTAATATTTCTTGTCCTAACGTAAAGCTTGGCGGAATTACCTTTGGTACAGATCCAGTTATTGCGGCAAGTCTTGTACGAAAGGTGAAGCAAGCCTCATCTCTTCCTTTGTATGTCAAGCTTTCTCCTAACGTAACGGATGTGGTTCAGATTGCTCAAGCAGTAGAGGAAGCTGGTGCAGATGGTCTTAGTATGATTAATACGCTGCTAGGAATGAGAATTGATTTAAAAACACGAAGACCTATACTAGCTAATAAATCTGGAGGATTATCTGGTCCTGCTATTAAACCAGTAGCTATTCGTATGATTTACGAGGTTAGTCAAAAGGTAAATATTCCGATTATCGGGATGGGCGGGATCATGACGGCTGAGGATGTCATTGAGTTTTTCTTAGCAGGTGCGTCTGCCGTTGGAGTTGGAACGGCAAATTTTGTTGATCCGTATGTATGCCCGACGATTATTTCAGAGCTAGAGGGCTGGCTAGATAAGCTAGGTGTACAGCATATCTCTGAATTAACAGGAATGGGGTGGAAGGGATGAAAGGAAGAAAATCTGAGGTTATTATTGCATTAGATTATGAAAACTCAGACTTGGCGTGGAGCTT
Organism: Bacillus horti; assembly: GCF_030813115.1. Lineage (NCBI taxonomy): Bacteria > Bacillati > Bacillota > Bacilli > Caryophanales > Bacillaceae > Caldalkalibacillus > Caldalkalibacillus horti. Next base: position 110,701 of record NZ_JAUSTY010000005.1, read on the forward strand.
CATTAATCATCTAGAGGACTCCTATTCTATCAGCCGAATGGATAGAAAGACAGTAAAGCCGTGGCTAAAAGTAGGGATGCAGCTGTATTATGCGGCTGGTCCAGCCTTTATAACCGACATCAAAGAAAAGGGATATCGGGTCTTCCTTGATTTAAAGCTGCATGATATTCCAAATACGGTAAAAGGAGCAGCTCAGTCCATCACTCAGCTTGGTGTAGATATGTTTAATGTACACTGCTCTGGCGGCTCTAGAATGATGGAAGCTGCATTAGAAGGGATTGATAAAGGACTAAGTTCTCGCTCAATTAGCTCTACTAGCTCAACTGATGCTACTCCGCTTTTAATCGGTGTGACCCAGTTAACCAGCACGAGTAAAGCAATGATGAATGAAGAGATAAGGATAATAGGGGAGCTTGAGGACAGTGTGCTACATTATGCATCCTTAACCAAGAACAGCGGTTTGTCGGGAGTGGTATGTTCACCCAGAGAAGTAGAACTTGTCAAAAGCAAGCTTGGGATGGAGTTTCTTACAGTGACACCCGGTATACGATTGAGTAAAGAAAGTCAGGATGATCAAGTACGAATTATGACACATTTAGAAGCCCAGCAGGTTGGCACTGATTATATGGTTATAGGACGAGCGATTACACAGGCTGAGGCTCCCTTAGAGATGTACCAGAGAATTATGAAAGAATTAGAATCAGGGTTGGGCTAGATGACTAGATGACAAAAATGATAATCATTGAGAATTTGGAATTAAATTGAACTAGACCATGAATGAGAAGAGAGAATAATTGAAAATGGAATAAAATAAAAAAGATAGGTTATCAGGAGGAAGAGGAATGAGTAGATTACAAGAATCAGTGGTAAAGCATTTATTGCAAATTGGAGCCGTTGCCTTGCGTCCAAATGAGCCGTTTATCTGGACATCTGGAATTGAATCACCTATCTATTGCGACAATCGTTTAACGATGTCATATCCTCATGTGCGCCAGGAGATTGCCCAGGGTTTAGCTCAAATCATCGAAAAGAACTTTAAAGATGTACAAAGTGTATCAGGAACAGCAACAGCTGGTATTCCACATGCAGCTTGGGTTGCAGATCGGATGAACCTACCTATGACCTACGTACGATCAAGTGCTAAAGGACATGGTAAGAAGAATCTAATCGAAGGAAAGCTTGAACAAGGTGAAAGAGTTGTCGTCATTGAAGACTTAATTTCCACTGGAAAAAGCTCTGTGGCTGCTGTTGAAGCCCTACGTGAAGCCGGAGCAAATGTACTAGGAATTGTAGCAATCTTTACTTATGGATTTAAGCAGGCTGATGAAAAATTAGCTGGAGCCGAAGTACCGTATCATACGTTAACTAACTATCAAACGTTAGTTTCGATTGCAGATGATTTAGGACAGTTTTCTGAAGAAGAAATGAATAAGCTAAAAGCTTGGAATCCCTTTAACGATTAAGTTAGAGGGATTTTTCTCATTGAAAGCACAGGAAGGCACAGTCAAAAGACCTATGATTGGTATCACAGTTATTTTCGATAATCTATGCTAGGATAGGGTATAAATAATTTAGATAAGATATGTAATTTTGGATAATTAGATTATGGATGCAAAGAAAAAAGGGAGAGAAGCAATAGAAGAAAAGAAGAAAAGAAGATATAAAAGAGTGATAGTAATATCATGTTAATGCTGAAGAAAAGGATGATGAGTAATGAATTGGAATGGAGAAGAAGTATCCACACTGTTAAGAAAGGTTAGAGAAAAGAATCCATTAGTCCATAACATAACGAATGACGTCGTGACTAATTATACGGCAAATGGTCTGTTGGCTCTAGGGGCTTCACCAGTTATGGCGGTAGCACATGAAGAAGTAGAAGATATGGCAAAGATCGCTGGTGCTGTGGTGTTAAACATTGGAACATTAACGGAGGCTCAAGTAGAGGCGATGCTCCTTGCAGGAAAATCGGCTAACAAACATGGTGTTCCTGTTATACTAGATCCAGTAGGGGCAGGGGCTACCTTATATCGTACGGAAACTGCAAGAAAAATACTGCGTGAGGTCCAGGTTTCTGTTTTAAGAGGGAATGCGGCTGAGGTGGCTAATGTAATGGGAGAAGAGTGGGAAATTAAAGGTGTTGATGCAGGAGAAGTAGCAGGGGATACTGTAGCCCTATGTCATGCAGCCGCGAAACAGCTAGGATGTACCGTAGTAATAACTGGCAAAGATGATGTTGTTTCAAATGGGAATGAGAGTATTGTTACAGGGAACGGTCATGTGCTTTCTACTAAGGTAACAGGATCTGGCTGTCTGTTGAGCTCAGTGGTTGGTGCCTTTTGTGCAATTGAAGAAGACCTGGTTTTTGCTTCTGTTTCTGCTGTAGCTAGTTACGGTATAGCTGCTGAGCTTGCCGGCGCAAAGCAATCACTGCCGGGGAGCTTTCAGATCGAATTTCTAAACCAGTTAAATGCTCTTACTGAAAAGGACATTCTTGAGAAATTAAATATTGAATATAAGAACGTATAGCCATGGAACTATTATTGTAATGAACGCTTTCAACTAACCCCGAGGATGATTATAATATGAATTTTGTTTGTTCGCTAAAAAGGAAATTCATTCCAGTATTTTAGTCATGGAATCCGATTAACCGAAAAATTGGATTCTTTTTCTTTACAAACTAATAACGCTGTTTTATTATATAACTATATTATATAAAAAAACATCGTTATTTAATTGATTTATATATATTAATGTAGTTCTGTCTTCTTCTAAAAAAGCAGTTAAGTAAGACGATTAATAAAAGGAGTGAATTTATGAAGAGTAGATTTGAAAGAGAACAAATCCGATTAAGAGAGGAAATTCTCAATGCTGCCTTACATATTGCTCAGTCGGAGGGATGGGCTGCTGTAAGTATTAGGGGGATTGCGCATAAAATTGAATACAGTACGACCAAGGTGTATGAGCTTTTTGAGAACAAGGATCACATTGTGCTTGAGTTACTACGTAAAGGATTTACATTGCTGGCTACAAAGCTTGAAGAGGCAGTAGGTGCTTATTCAGATCCTGAGGAAAAAGCGATTGCTTTAACAAGAGCGTACTGTGCTTTCGCATGGGATCATGGAGCTTATTATCGGATCATGTTTGGAATGGACGGAGTCCCGTTTGGAGTTGAACAAACCTGGCAGGAAGGGATGCGTATAGGTGAGATCAGCAAGAATGTGCTCTCCTCTTTTTTGCCGCATTGTACGGACGAAGAAGTTGATCATTATGTTTACGCTTCATGGGGAACGTTGCATGGCATATCGTCCTTATTTATGTCTGGTAGATTATATGGCACAAGAGAGCAAGCAGAGGAGCTTGCTTTAAAAGCTGTTTTAAATATGACTAAAAGTGGAAGAGAGAGTGAAAGTTAATGAAGGAGAAAGTTGAGAATAAAAGAAAGAAATGGGGACCAAAATCGTTATCCTTTTGGCTCATTATGGTGTGTGCATTTGGCTTAATAGCGCTGGGTATTAATGGTTTTATTCAACCATTAGCTGCTTCCAGAGCATTTGGCTTAGAAATCGTGAGTCCTCTAGATAGTGGATATGTAAGAGCGAAGGCAGCACGAGATTTAGTATTAGGGATAAGTATTATTGTTCTTGTATTTATGAGAATAAAAAAGGTATTAATAGCATTTTCTCTTGTATCGGCTATCATTCCATTTATTGACGGGATCTTGGTGCTTACACAATATGGTGGTGAGTTAAAGGATAGCTGGCAGCATTTTATTACAATGCTTGGCGTATTATTCATATCGTTTTTATTGTGGAAAGAAAAAGGTATGGATTCATCTGTAGAGGATTTAAAGAAAAAAGCGGTTGGAACAGCATAAAATATCACCTTGGGTGGAAGCAGCGCAAGATTTTGTCGTGCATTATAGCAATTATTTGATCATGTTTCACCACACACTTAAAAAGTGTGTGGTGTTTTAAAATCAGATTATCGATATCCCGTAGCGTCTGCTGGTTTACCTGCGTCCTGCACCTCTGTAATATACCTCCAGCAATCTGGCTGAGATCCATCAAGGTCGTAAAATTGATAATGCTTACCTAATTGTCCGCTTGAAAGGGATTGGGCATTCCATTTTTCCACATCGGGATCAGTAGCTAGTGCAGCAACAGCACGTCCAACAAAACGAGGGGTTTCTGAAATAATGAAATGTGGCTCTTTAACGGTAGCATCTCTCCAATTATCTTCTTTAACACCGAATTCCTCAAGCATAATTTCTGATCTCATCCAGCCCGGAGTTAAAGCCACTGCTGTACAACCGTAATCTTTAAGCTCTTGTGCCTGTGACCAAGCCAAACGAGTAACGGAGGTTTTTGCTAAATCATAAAACACAGATAGGCGATAGTTTTTAGCGTTATATTCGGATGTACCGTCTGTCATTTCTACGACTAGCCCACCTTTATTTTTCATTAATAATGGCAATGCATAGTGACTAGTAATAATATGAGTATCGATAGCCAATCTTAGCATTCGAAAACCAGTGTCTAAGGAATGCTCCCAGATAGGTATGTTCCATTCAGCTAAGTATTCCGCTCCCCAGATATCGTTAACGAGCACATCTAGCCGACCTTGCTCATTTTCAATTTTCTCAACAAGCTTTTTTACCTGCTCAGGAACTAGGTGATCAACCTGAACAGCAATTCCTTGACCCCCAGCTTCTGTAACTTGCTCTGCCGTTTCTTCAATTGTTTCAGGTCGATTGTATTCAGATTTTTGCCCCCGCGTTGTTCTACCGGTCACATAGACTATAAATCCTGCTGCACCTAGTTCTATAGCAATTCCACGACCTGCTCCTCGTGTCCCCCCTGCAACTAGTGCTACCTTTTTCCCAGTGTTTGAATTCATTTTCTTCCCTCCATCACATAGAGTCTTTCTTCAACTTAGTATGAACTACACTTGTCATTGTACACCTGATTTATGACAACCTCTGTCATATTTAAATAGGAGCTCTATGTTACTTTAGGGATTTAATATAGGATTTAAATACGAGTAATTAGGCAGAATGGGGAACAGGATAAGGAAGAACATGTACCTTTATATCTTTCTCAATTCCATTCCTTACTACAGTTAATGAGAGCATTCCTTGTGGTGCTATCTCAGTCAGGAGAAGCTCAAGGTCTTCATATGTATGAATATCCTTTCCGTTAGCTTTAACAATGATATCCTGAGCATAAAGCTGTTTGGAGACCTCTGTCCCTTCTTTTACTTTTAACACTAGGACTCCACGCTTAACCTTATATTTTTCATGGTGATCAGGGCGGATCGAGGTTGAGCTAATAGCTAGCCAGTTCTTCCAAAAAGCTTTACGTAAGTCCTTATTATCTTCAAGAACGCTTTTAAAATTTAGTAATAGTAGTTTTGTGCCTAAAGCCATATTCTCCATCATCATGTGACCTTCGTCTCCTAACCATAATCCTATATAGGTTACAGTGACTCGTGTTCCGTTTTCCTCAGCAGATAAAGTCCAGATTGTTAGATTATCTTGTTCATACTGAATGGTCATTTTCTCGTATGGGACAAGCTCGGTGATTACTCCTTCGGAGGTGACTCCCCAACCATAATCAAAGGTAGCTCGCCCTCCAACCTTTAATTCTAGGGTGCAGGAGCGTGTCTCCCATCGATTTCTTTCTTCAGTCTTTGTTAGGGCAGACCAAACAGTTCCTATGCTGGCCTCTATAAATATTTCTCGACTAATAGATGTTGATCTTGCTTCCATACATATCACCTTTCCTTTGTCATTTTTTATTTTTTTGTTTTTCTACCTGTTCAGCGTAGCTTTTCAGACTATGAAGCTTATGATCTAGAATTTGCTCGATCTCCTGACGGGCAACGTGGTAGCTCGCTTCAAAGTTCACTTTGTTTAGACTATAAAAGCATTGCCTGCCTATTCGTTTTTCATCAATAAAGCCCTCCTCTTTTAAGATTTTTAAATGCTTGGTTAATGCTGGCTGTGTGATGGAGAATTGCGCTACAAGATCTGATTGTGTTTTCTCGGAAACAGCAAGCATTTTTAAAATGGAGCGTCTAATGGGGTCATTCATGACTCGGTATAAATCTTTCATTTACTTATTCTCCCAACATATAACTTTTAGGATATATATTAAATTATAAACGTCAATAAAATAAATGTCAATGGCTGGTTTTTTATAGTAGAATGAGCGTTTGTTAAATGCATTATTCTATAACCTTTGTTGAGTAATCTGCTTTACAACTTTAGATTTGTGTTAGTTTTGTTTGGTTATTCAATTGTAAACTCTGCTGTTAAATGGCATTTATCATAGTTTCTTGCGCTTCTAAAATCCAATATAGATTTCACTATTCGGTATTCGCCAGTATCCAGCTTTCCATAGAGCCAACCCCAATCAACTGTCCATTCCCTAACGTCCGAATTAGCTAAGTCATAGCCTATATCATTGAATCCGTAATTATCAGCTAGTGCGATAGGAACTTGATACCATCCTCCATCTATTTCCTTTTCTAATAGAAAATCATCACCATAGATGCATTGTTTGTCGGAGTTATTCTTAAATGCTACTGTCAATCCAGTAGATGATACAGTTTCTTCTTTCGCAGACATAGTTACTCCATCCAAATTGTTGACAGTTTCATAAATTGTAGGCTCCCAATCAGTTCCCTCAGTTGGGGTTGGATGGCTATTGCTTAAACTACCGCATCCTGAAAAAAGCATTAAACCGACTACCATGCAGAGTAGCGAACATAAGTATTTATTCATGTAATCACCCCTTTACGTTATTAGACGTTAGAGCAAATATATAAGTTGACTAATTATATAAATAAATCCTTGTTACACAATGTCTTTGTATTTGATGCAACTCATTTTTAGAATCCTACCTAAAATGTTAATTTACATTAAGGTCGAAACAGCGCAAGCCTTAACGTAGACAAAAAAACACCCCTCAGTGTTAGTTACGACTAACATGAAGGGTGCGGATCTATCTGTGCTTATCAACTCAATAGATTAACGCCTGTTCATTACCGCTGGATCTGGTCCTCTACGCTGATTGCGGTTCAAGCTGTGAATCTTTGTCATCTCCTCAGGAGTTAATTCGAAATCAAACACATTAAAATTCTCTTCAATACGAGATGGAGTAACAGATTTAGGAATCACAATGCTATTATTCTGTAGGTGCCATCTTAAGACGACCTGTGCGGCAGTTTTGCCATGCTCTTCAGCAATTTTCACTACAACGTCATCCTGTAGAAGGTCACTTCCTTGATCAAGAGGACTCCATGCTTCTACAAAAATATCATGCTTTGCACAAAATGCTTTGATATCAGAGCGGGAAAAGTAAGGGTGACATTCAATCTGGTTTAAGACAGGCTTTACATCACATTCATTTAGAAGTCGCTCTAAATGATCAATATTAAAATTACATACACCAATTGCTTTAACCCGACCGTCATGATAAAGCTTTTCCATCGCTTTATACGTATCAATATACTGGTTAAACTCAGGTGTTGGCCAGTGAATAAGATATAGATCAACATAATCCAGACCTAATCTTTCAAGACTTTCATCGTATGCCCGTAATGTATTTTCATAGCCTTGATCAGCGTTCCATACTTTGGTGGTAATAAAGAGCTCTTCTCGTGGAATACCAGATTCTCTAATGGCTTTTCCAACTCCAGCTTCATTTTGATAAACCATTGCTGTATCAATAGATGTGTAACCGACTTCTAGTGCTTTTGCCACGGCTGGTGTAGCTTCGTCATCCTTGACCTGCCAAACCCCATAGCCTAGCTGAGGCATTTTTAATCCATTGTTAAGAGTTACGAAATTCATGTAGCATGTCTCCTTTTGGAATTGGATTTTTGCAAGTGTGCGGTACTTCTATTATAGGCAAATCATCTTTCTTTAAGTATTGAAATCACACTAATACCCATTAGTTTAAACATAAACAGATCCAATTTCAAGCGTTCTGCTTTGCTTAGCACTATGCAGAATATATAGAGCTACGTTGCAAAGCAGCATGTATAAGAGTATGTTTAAAGTGACATATAAAATTCACTTTTCTTTATAGATCAACAGACAAATAAAATATAAAATGAAAGCGAATCCATATGTAACATTTATCACAGATGAAAAAATGGTTAAGAGGAGGTAGGAGAGAAATGGATAGCAAAATGAAAATAGCAAACGAGGAAGCAAAGAAAGTTAAAATTGGAACGGAACTCGTTCATCCTGATGGCCGCAAGGTTATTTTTGTAGGTAGTGGCGAAGACGATGAAGGCGATTATATTACTGTTGAGCACCATATGACTAAGCCAGGGGCTATTAACGGTCCCCATTTTCATCCAGTACTAAAGGAAAGCTTTGAGGTTAAGCAGGGGAAGATGAGATTTTTGGTCGATGGGAAGGAAACGATTGTACAGGCAGGAGAAAAGATTACGGTTCAGCCTAACCAGGTTCATCAATTTTGGAATATTAGTGATGAGCTTTTAATTGCTGTTCATGAAATTCGCCCACCAGGCCTACATTGGAAAATGTTCGCCCTAGTACATAAGCTGGAATGTGAAGGAAAGATGACTTCAAAAGGTATTCCCAAAAACCCTCTGTGGTTAGGAGTAGCGTGGGAGTACATCGACGGTTATATGGCTGGTCCTCCTCGTTTCTTACAGAAAGTGGTGTTAGGCAGCTTAGCTAAGCTGGCTAAGGCTTTGGGGTATCGTATTTAACTGCTTACATATACCAAAGGTTGCCAATCGATCGGCAACCTTTACTGATATCTCATCAATTACTTATGCTTCTTCCTCCGTACAGGACTGATGATCTCAAAAGCACGTATTGGATCATCGTTGCTATAGCCCTCGTCCACCAATTGATCCAATACAGCCTTACTAGGCTTCAACCATTCCACAGGAATGTCTAGTTCCTTACTTGCCTTTATAATATGACCAAGAGCCAGTTGATTGGTTTTGGTATTCGAAACGTCCGTCGCATATTCACCCGTTTCTATGGCACGTACGGCATCAAGAGACGCATAGGACGGGACAATAACGTTGGTGAGCCATTCCGCCACATAGGGCTGAAACTGAGAAGCGGGAATGTTCGCCGTGCTTACCATCGCATGCGCGTGCAGCAGGCCCTCCCCAGCTCCGTAAAGAATAGTGAGGAGTGCCATGTCATATAGCAGCGGGATACCGGGATCATCACTAAGGAAAACTGTGTTGCCGCCAAACACCTTCAATAAAGGCTCATATGCCTCGAATAGCTTTGGTGAACCGCCATAAAAAAGTAGGGCTTCGGACATTCCAATCATTTGCGGAACTCCCATGATCGCTCCATCGAGATAGTCGGCACCCATAGACTCGACCCACTGTGCGGCTTTTCGGGCGTCGTTTGGAGTTCCAGAGGTAAGATTAATAAATACTCTGCCGTTAAGAGTCATTTTCAGGGGAGCCAAAAGTTCACTCATGACTTCATAAGTAGACAGGCAGATGATACCACCGAGTTTGCGGCCACAGCTTCAGAGATTGTTTTTGCACGAATTGCTCCCATCTCGACAAGGTTGTTTGCTTTCTCAGGCGAGCGGTTCCAAACGGTTGTCGGGTGATTATTATTCAACAATGCTGATGCCAGCGCTTGCCCCATAAGTCCCAAACCGATGACAGTCACTGGTGTACGACCGCTGCTTTTATTTATATCTCCAGCTTTATTTATCTTGATTTCTTTACCCATTGAATTTAGTCTCCTTCATAATCATTGTCTGTTCAAAAAGGATTATAAACCCTGACACTAGCGTTAAGGTCAATAGCATTTGTAAATATCAATTAAAAATTCTTAGCTATAACATTTATTCTGGTTGTTCATTTTCTCTTGACCTTATCATTGATGTCATAGTTTATAATAGAATTTATATAGGTTAGAAGAAAGAACGGAAAAAAATGTATGGGAGGGGAACGCGCATTGAAGATCAGTCAATTAGCAGAGAAAACAGGTGTTAGTGCTAGGTCTATTCGACATTATGAAAAAAAGAATTTACTTACTGCCAAGCGGCTAGAAAACGGTTATAGGCTTTTTCAGGAATCAGACGTCGAGCGTGTCAAAACAATTCAAATTTATCTAGGATTAGGGCTAAATACGGACCAGATTGAAGAAATGATAAGCTGTACAGATTATTGTCCGGAGTTAGAAATGGATGAGCTATGCTCGGAAATGCTTGAAGTATACGAAAAAAAGCTAAAAGAAATTAATCAACAAATGGATACTTTAGCCCACGTGAAAAGACGATTAGAAGAGGAGATTGCAAAATTTAAAGAAGTCCAAGAGAAGCTTGGCTAGCAATTGAGGACTTGACGAGACAATACTTAATTCATATACTAAAAAGAGACCGAACGGTCTTTAATGATAGGAGGAGATTAGGTGGGACGAGGAGTAGATACAAGAAACATGATTATCCAAAAATCTGCAACGCTTTTTAATAGACAAGGCTTCTCTGGCTCATCTATGTCCGATATTATGAATGCTACAGGATTAAAGAAGGGAGGAATCTATCGTCACTTTCAAAATAAAGATGAGCTTGCTGTAGAGGCGTTTAATCACTCTGTTGAGGTGCTGCGCAGGACATATCGTGCCGCTATAAAGGATAAGCATACAGCAGAAGAGAAGTTACTGTCTGTTTTATCGGTATATTTGAACATTACACAGAATCCCCCGTTGGAGGGAGGCTGTCCTTTACTTAACACGGCCATTGATACGGATGATACTCATCCCCTATTGAATCAGAGAGCACAAGAAGCTATGAACGATTGGTTAGCCTTTATTCAGTCCATCCTCAAGGAAGGTGCTGAAGCTAAGGAATTTAGAGCAGATTTAGATGTACAGGAAGTGTCCATTTTTCTTACTTCAGCTTTCGAAGGAAGTGTGATGATGGGACAGCTCTATCGAAAAGATGAGTATATCATGAAATATTTTAACCAGCTTAAACAATATATTTCTTGCTGCATCAAGCAGTAATTTTTTTGCATAAAAAAGACCAATCGGTCTCATAGAGGAGCGTTTATATGGATAATATGAAAAAGCAATGGAATGTGGGAATTTTACTTTTTGATCATGTGGATGTATTAGATTATTCAGGGCCATTTGAAGTATTTTCATTAACCGTGCGGGAAAAAAGTCAGGTTAGTGAGTTATTAATGAATACGATCAAGCTAGAGGATAAGCCTTTTGTTGTAAAAACCATTTCAGAAACTGGAGAGCTTGTAACGACACATAATGGACTGAAGCTTCTACCGGACTACAGCTTTCAAAGCTTAGGTGTAGAGCTAGATCTATTGATTGTACCTGGTGGTCCATTGATGGCTATAAAAAAAGGGGTGAAGAATAAAGCGCTATTGAATTGGATAGCAAGTCAGCAAAAGACAGGGGTTATCGTGGCTTCAGTATGCACGGGAGCTTTGTTCTTAGCGGAGAGCGGAATCTTAGATGGATATAAAGCAACGACAAACGCCTTTGCTTTGGACTACCTAGAAGAAAAATATAGGAATATTGAAGTGATAAGAGGGGTACGATTTGTCGACAACGGAAACGTTATGACGTCCGCTGGTGTTGCTGCTGGTATCGATATGTCTCTATATATCGTAGGGAAATTAATAGGTGAGGAAGCAGCAAAAATAACTTCAACTACAATTGAGTATCCTTACTATAAACAGTAATGTAAATGATCTATATGTATGATCATATTTACGATTAATTTTACTGATTACCATTCACGAATTACTATCCACAATTTTCATTAAAATTTGGTATAATCTGAGTATCTTTGAAATTGATAGGGAAGGAGGGACACTCATTGCTTCAAAAGATACTTTATAATGAGATACCAGTAAAGGATATGAACAAGTCGATTGAATGGTATAAAGAAATACTAGGCTTAGAATTTATTTTTTACAGTAAAGAGGAGAACCTAGCACAATTTAATCTTCAATCAGGTCAAATGCTTTTCTTAGTTGAAACGACTGATGAGACAAATGCAAATTTTACAGTGCAAGGAAAGCCACATAATGTAATTGGCTTTCAGACAGAAAATATTGAACAGCTACATAATGATTTAGTGCGAAAAGGTGTTCAGGTAGAGGATATAGAGAATGATGGAGGAGGAAATAAATTTCTTAACTTTTATGACCTAAATGGAAATATATTTAACGTTCAATGTGATGTTAGATAGTAGTTACTGCTATTGAGGGGGCCTATAGGTGAAGCTAAATAGCACTAAAGGTGAAGTCTGTGGCCTAATGCTCTAAATATTTTCCATAGTCAGGAATAGCATGTTCATCGAAATGAGCAACAAGATTATCAAGTTGCCCGGATAAGTCTACACCTGATAAGGGAAGACCATGACCAGTTATGGCAATGTGCGGCTGTAAGGATTGAAGCATGAGAACGGATTGTTTAGCTTTTTTCCAATCTGTGGTTAGATATCTTGGAGGTCCGCTGATCTCCTCAGTTTGAGTAAGAACTTTATAAAGAGAATCTTGTTTAACATTGATGAATGCATCTCCAGCGATCAAGGCGTGATCCTTTTCGCGGAACAAGGAGATGTGACCCCGGGTATGTCCTGGTGTGTGGATCCAGCGCCAATCAGTTAATAAAGGAATGGTTCCATTGGCTGGAAGAGGGTGTACGTAGCTTCCCAATGTGATGGGTTCAATGGGATAAAGAAAGGACGTTTTTGCTAAGAGCCCACCTTCAACGGAAGGGTCTGGATTAGGGTAGCTCTGTTTTCCAGTCAGATAAGGTAGTTCTAACTCATGAGCATAGACTGGAATGTCCCAATGCTTAATAAGTTCAATGATAGCTCCAACATGATCAAAATGTCCATGAGTTAGAATGATACATTTCGGCTTGCTATTACCAAAGCGTTTTTCAGCAGTAGAAATAATGTCTGGAGCAGATTTTGGCATACCAGCATCTACTAGGACCCAATTATCCTTTGTACCAATAAAAACAATATTTACAATTTGAATGGTGTAGCAATACAGGTCAGATGAAACCTCATGACCTTTTCCACTTTGGACAGAGGTGATGGGCAAAAAATGATAGTCTTTTCCGTAGGATAGTGAAGTGTCCATGATAAGGTACAAGCCTCCTTAGCTCTAGTTGAAATTAGTTTCTCCGAATCGGCAGAAGATCATACAAAAAATAATCGGTTAAAAGCAAGGGCGTTTACCGATGCTTTAATTCTCTATAAATGAAAGAAGCCAGATAAGCTTAATCCTTAGATATAAGCCCCTGGCTTTCGTTGTGAATTCGAATTTAATTGTTTGTTAAAACGAGTTTACCGATCATCTTACCAGACTCTAATTTTTCATGAGCCAAACGTAGATTCTCGGCATGGATAGGAGACATAGTCTCCGTCAAAGTGCTTTTGATTTTATTAGAGTCTACTAAAATTGCAAGCTCATTTAGTAGATGATGCTGTTCAATCATATCCTCTGTTTCGTACATGGCTCTAGTAAACATGAACTCCCAAACAAATGATGCACTCTTATTTTTCAAAAGACCTAGGTTAACAGGGTTAGCTGTCTCTACAATAGAACAGATAGTACCCTGTGGTGCAATGGTAGTAGCCATGTTTTCCCAGTGCTGATCTGTGTTGTTTAAGCAGAAGATGTAATCAACCGTTTCAAAGCCAAGCTTTTGTAGCTGAGGGAGAAACTCTTCATGATGGTTGATTGTATAATCAGCACCCTGTTGTTTGACCCAATCGACGGTCTCTGATCGTGAGGCCGTTCCAATAACGGTTAAGCCTGCTAGTTTACTAAGCTGAGTAGCGATGGAGCCTACACCACCGGCTGCTCCTATATGAAGGATCGTCTTGTTCCGATTTGCCTCTGGATCCTTAGCTACACCTAGGCGATCATATATTCCTTCCCACGCTGTAATGGCTGTTAGAGGAAGAGCTGCTGCCTCGGCAAAATCAACACTTTTTGGTTTCTTACCGACAATGCGTTCATCCACAAGGTGAAAATCACTGTTTCCCCCTTGACGAGTAATGCTTCCTGCATAATAGACCTCATCACCAGGCTGAAAGAGTGTACAATCAGCTCCTGTCTCCTTCACAATTCCTGCTACATCCCAACCAAGAATCTTTGGTGATTCTTCGACCCTATCCTTCGGAGCACGAACCTTAGTATCCACTGGATTAACGGAAATTGCTTTTACCTGAACAAGGAGGTCTCTTCCTGTTGCAGTGGGCCTATCTACTTCCAAATCGATTAAGCTTTCACTTTCCGTGATCGGTAGGTAACGGTAAAGTCCAACGGCTTTCATCGTTTCTATTGACATAGATATCTTCCTTTCACTGTGAATGTAGCAGTATTTCTGAATCGAATGATCAGTAACATCTATTTTACTGTACTATATTTTTATATTATCCTAGAATTAAGCCCGATTCAAGAAAGGATACACATGTAAAATTTTATTGAAATGAGGTTTGTAAACTAATGAAAGTATTAACTGTGGTCACTCATCCGAGAAGGGATTCTCTTACGTTTGCTGTGGCTAAACGTTTTGAACAAGGCCTGCTAGATGCTGGACACGAGGTAGAGGTTTTAGATTTATATCGTAGTGGGTTCAACCCAGCACTTCATGAGCTAGATGAGCCAGATTGGTCTGCTAGCATTCAGCAATTTTCTTCTGAGGTCGATGACGAAATTAAGAGGATGGAGAAGCACGATGCGTTAGCATTTATTTTCCCATTATGGTGGTGGAATATGCCAGCCATGTTAAAGGGTTACATTGATCGGGTCTGGAATTACGGTGTGGCCTATGGTCCAAAAAAGCTAAGCCATCAGCAGGTACTGTGGCTTAGCCTAGTAGGAGCTCCAAAGGAGAAGCTGGAAAAGAGAAAATATGATCAAATGATCCAGCATTACTTTAACGTTGGAATCGCAGATTATTGTGGAATTAAGCACTCGAAAGTTGAATTCTTATTCGAGACGATTAAAGATAAAAGCACGGAGTATATGGAAGACCTATTAGATCAGGCTTATGATCTTGGCCTGAATTACGAAATTAAAAAAGCTTCGATATAAAAATTATTCTTGTACTGGTTCAGCTCTTAACCACTCTAGTAATTTTTGAATAGTAAGTTCGGTCTGCTCTTCAGTAGAAATAGTGGCTATCCCGTCTCCTTTTTGTTCACCATAGCTACCAAACTGGGCATGGTTTCCCCCTTTAATATCATAAAACAACGTAGCAGGGTGGAAGTTGGGCTGTGCTTCCTCATAGGCCTCTTGATTCAGAACTTCGTCCTTTGAACCAGTAATGGATAGAGCTGAGAGTGGTAAGTCTAAGTTGCTTATACTCCCATTGGCGTCTGGATATGAAGCCAAAAAGAAAGCTCCTCTAATTACCCCTGGATGATCTACAGTAAATCTTGAGGCCATTACTCCACCCAAAGAATGACCACCGATCACGTAAGAGTTGTTTGGATTTTCTTCAATAATTTCTAATGCTCGATCAGCGTCAAGCACGGCTAGGTTGAGAGGCATCTTCACAATGTATGTGCGATACCCTTCCTGAGCTAGCCCCATAGCTAGTGGAGCGTAACTTTTGGGTTCGACTAGGCCTCCCGGATAAAATATTATTGTTTCCTCCTGAGCATTCTCTGGTTCAAACTGAATCCATTTTGCTTTATCCTGCACATTTACTGATCCCTGACTATTCATGTGTTCATTGGCAAATGAATCTGCTTGATATGGCTTTAAAAATAAACCGGTGGCTATCCCGATTAGTAAACAAACAACAATGAGAATATACCACCACTTGAATCTGAATGTTTTATTCATGCACTGTAACTCCTTTAATGAACATTGTGGGTAAAAAATACTTCATTGAGCTAATCGTATAAGACTTACATTATAGCTCACAGGTAATCAGTTTAAAAGGATTTAGATATTGACAGTCAATTTCAGTATATGTTATAAAAAGGATGAATTGTTTAGCACTCTAACCTAAAGAGTGCTAAAATTGAGGAAAGAATAACCTAAAGAAACAAACTTAACAAGGTCACCACTATTGCAGGGGTGAAACCAAATTTTCTATGTTGAAAGGAGATTAACGAATGGCCAAAAAGCAATTTAAGGCTGAATCCAAACGATTGCTAGAAATGATGATTAACTCGATCTATACACAAAAGGAGATTTTTTTAAGGGAGCTAATCTCGAACTCTAGTGATGCCATTGATAAGATTTATTATAGAGCGCTATCTGATGAACAGATCGTGTTTAATAAAGAAGATTATTACATAAAAATATCGGTAGACAAAACCAATCGGTTATTAACGATCGAAGATACAGGAATCGGAATGACCAAGGAGGAGCTAGAGAATAACTTAGGCGTAATTGCTAAAAGTGGTTCTTTTGCCTTTAAAAACGAGAATGAAGCAAAAGATGGCCATAATATTATCGGTCAATTTGGAGTAGGCTTCTACTCTGCCTTTATGGTGGCAGATGTGGTCACTGTGGTGAGTAAGGCGTTAGATAGTGATGAAGCGTTTAAATGGGAATCTAAGGGTGCCGATGGCTACACGGTGAAGGAAACGGAAAAGGATACAGTTGGAACGGTTATTCAACTGAAGATAAAAGAGAACACAGAAGATGAAACGTATGATGAATATCTTGATGAGTATCGCCTTAAAGCGATCATTAAAAAATACTCAGATTTCATTCGCTACCCAATCAAAATGGATGTGACTCTTCAAAAGCCTAAGGAAGGGGAAGAGAACGAATTTGAGGAATATCAGGAAGAACAAACTGTTAACAGTATGGTTCCTATCTGGCGTAAAAACAAAAATGAGCTGACAGATGAGGATTACGAAAACTTCTACACGGAAAAGCGTTATGGCTTCGATAAACCTCTTTCTCATATGCATATCAGTGTGGATGGAGCTGCAGTGTATAAGGCTATTTTATTTATTCCAGAAAACACTCCATTTGATTATTATACGAAGGAGTATGAAAAAGGTTTAGAGCTTTATTCTAATGGTGTTCTTATTATGGACAAGTGTTCAGACTTACTCCCGGATTACTTTAGCTTTGTGAAAGGGATGGTAGATTCTGAGGATCTATCCCTTAACATCTCTCGTGAAATGCTACAGCATGACAGACAGCTAAAGCTGATCGCTAAAAATATTAAAAGCAAAATTAAAAGCCAATTACAGAGCCTGTTAAAGGATGAGAGAGAGAAGTACGAAAAATTCTATGAGTCTTTCGGTAGACAGCTTAAATTTGGCGTGTATAGTGACTACGGTGCGAATAAAGAGGATCTTCAAGACCTATTGATGTTCTACTCTTCAAAAGAGAAAAAGCTGATTACTTTAGATGACTACGTGACCAATATGCCTGAAGATCAAAAGTATATCTATTACGCATCAGGGGAGTCCAACGAGAGATTGGAAAAGCTTCCTCAAACGGAGCTTGTTGCAGATAAAGGCTATGATATTCTATTCTTTACTGAAGAGGTTGACGAGTTTGCGATTAAGATGATCATGAACTACAGAGAGAAGGAATTCAAGTCTGTATCTAGTGGAGATCTAGGTATTGAGCCGGATGAAAATGAAAAGCAAACAGAGTCTCAAGAGCAGGATAACAAGGAGCTTTTCGAATATATGAAGACTGTCCTAGAGAATAAGGTTAAAGAGGTTAAGGCCTCTAAAAGGCTAAAAACTCACCCTGTTTGCCTAACGAGTGAAGGTGAACTGACGATTGAGATGGAAAAGATCTTAAATGCGATGCCAAATAACCAAGACGTAAAAGCAGATAAAATTCTAGAAATTAATGTGAATCACAATGTCTTCCAGGCGCTTAAAGCGGCGCATGAGGCTGATGATAAAGAGAAGATCAATCTGTATACAGGCTTGTTATATAATCAAGCCCTACTGATTGAAGGCTTGCCAATTCAAGACCCTGTTGAGTTCTCTAATGATATTTGTAAGGTGATGAGCTGATCAAGATCAAGTGATGCCAACTCAAGATATCACTGAACTAATGTGGGTCAAGTGATGAAGGCATAAAAGGACGTCCCTTTTACCGTAAATTGAGGTAGACGGACGTCTTTTTTGTGCATCGTCATATGAATGTTGTGGTGCTAGAGGCGTCTTTTTGGTCTTAAAAACTCTAATGGTCATAATTCCACCTTAGACGCTAAATTCAACCAAAATCAGCGGATGAAGCATTCTAAGTGCCGAATTTGACCGTTAGAAATCAGGACATGTAAATTTTGATGTCTAAGAGTCAAATTTGTCCGTTACAGATGAGGGGTGAAATATAAAGCTGTACTCTACAAAAAATACCAAATTTTAGAAAGAAGAACAAGCTTCTAAAGTTGCATAAGGTCATTATAGAGGTATTTTCATGACCTCACTTGATTTATTATTTAAATATGATATTATAAATTAAATGATTAAATATTTGATTATTTAATCGAAAGGAATGATTGAAAGTGAAGGATTTTCAAATGGACCATGCTTCAGAGAATGATCTATTAGCGAAAAAGGAAGCCCTAATAAGGGAAATACGTCTCTCCACAGATATTTTCAAAGCGATGGCAGATCCTGTGAGACAGGATATTCTAATGATGTTTATGGTGGCAAAACGGATGAACGTCGCGGAGGTTGTGGAGCAATCACCTTTATCTAGACCTGCTATCTCTCATCATTTAAAGATTCTTAAGCAAGCGGGTTTATTGAGCTCTACAAAAGAAAAAACAGAGGTCTTTTATACGTTAAGTATGGGGGATTCTGTAATTAAACAATTAAAGAAAATTGTTCAAGTGGCTGAAGAATTAATGGATGATCCTGCTAAAACATTAGAGTAGAACGTAAGGCTTTCCGGAGCATTTAGTGAAGGAAGGTTTTCTTTTTGGATTTAATAGTTAAATGTTTAATCATTTAATAATTTAAATGTTAGGAGTGGTATCAATGAAATGGAATTATCGTAAAAAAACAGCTTTAGTAACGGGTGCGTCATCTGGGATAGGTGAGGTTTTTGCTCATGAGCTTGCCAAAAAAGGATGTAACCTAATTCTTGTGGCTCGGACTCAGGAGAGACTTGAGCAATTGGCAAGGGTGCTAGAGGAAATGTACACTATTAATGCCGTAGTTATTCCTATGGATTTAGGGCGTTTTGATGCTGCCGGAAGAATAGCTCAGGAGGTTTCCAATCTTGGATTATCTGTAGATATACTAATTAATAATGCGGGCTTTGGTACTCTAGGAAGATTTAATGATATCCCTCAGTCTCGGTTGATACAAGAAATTCAGTTGAATATAGGTAGCTTAACAGAATTAACTCATCTCTTTATTGGCGGTATGTGTGAGCGAAAGGATGGTGTCATCGTTAGTGTAGCTTCAATGACAGCGTTCCAGCCTACTCCTTTTATGGCTGTCTATGGGGCAACAAAAGCTTATATACTATCCTTTACTGAGGCATTATGGGCAGAATATAGAGAGAGTGGGGTCCGGATTGTAGCATTGTGTCCGGGGGAGACTAAAAGCTCCTTCCATGCCGTATCGGGTACAGAATGCTTGAACAGTAAGCGAATGGAGCCTATAGAAGTTGTCAATGCAGCGTTTGATGCTGTAGAGAAGGATAGGAGCAGTAGGATAGTGGGTATAAATAACAATGTAATGGCGCTGCTTTCACGTTTTTTACCTAGGCGTGTAATTATCAATGTTACTAAAAATATATTCCAACCCGCTTTAGAGAATAAGCAAATATCAGCTGATCAATAGAGCTGCAATAAGAAATGGATTTAAATAAGGGAAACAGTTGAGCAAGGAGAGCAGAATGGGGTAAACAGACGAAAATGAAAGAGCCTCTGACCCTTTTTCTTAGGGATTAGAGGCTTTAAAAGCTTACTATCTATCTAAACCTTCCCATTATAACAGTGTTGTAGAAGTGATTATCTGAAAGAAGCTTATCCTTCTTCAAAACACCTTCAATCTCAAACCCTAACTTTTTGTACAAAGAGAGAGCCTTTTCATTTTGTTCAAGCACCTGTAACGTCATTTTCTTTATACCATTTGTGTCTGCCCATGCGATGGATGTGTTTAAAAGCTCTTTTCCAATGCCATATCCCCAAAAGTCCTGTAAAACTCCTACGCCAAATTCAGTTTTGTGTACAAATCTTTTTAGATACGTACCCTCACATCTTGAAAAAGCAACAATCTGTTGATTCACAACAGCTACTAGGAATAGGTTTCTAGGGAGCTCAGAGTCTGTTTTAATGATTTGTTCGAAGCCTTCTTTATCTATAAACGCTTCTCCTTTTTCTCTATCTAGGTGTTCGGTTTCACCATCAATCTGTAGCCTCAGGTCAGATAATTCTTGTGCATCCGCTAATACGGCTGAACGGATAGTATACGTAATCCCTTTAACATGGTATTCTTGTGCTTTTATAATCATGCTGGACTCCAATCGTTTGAGCAGATAAACATCTAGCTTTTATGCTAGTAGATTAATTATTCAAATGCATTCAAGGAAATAGCAATCAATAGAGTATCTGCTATATGTTATTTTATATTAAGCTTGTATCTGTAATTTGTTGAATTTGATCAGACTGATAAGTATACTCTCCTGAGCTAGACTGTTGAGCTCGATCATACATTGCCTTTGCCACAGTCTTCGCTTCAATTCCTTTATATTTACTCAGCCTACCGATTAGTAAAAAGGAGAAGAGAGTATATAGCTTCGTAGCAAAGCTTTCTCCAGGTCGATGCTCTTTTCTATCTCCTAGTAGAAGGGATGGCTGAAAGATATGCAGCGCTGAGAAGCCAACCTGTTTCAAGGCTTCCTCTAGCTCGCCTTTCATCCGTAGATACCAAGTGCGTGAATTTGCGTTTGCCCCAATTGAGCTAACAATAAGGTATTGCGAAGCACCCATTTCATAAGCTAACCTGGCTGCCTGTAAAGGATATCCAACATCAATTTGATACATGGCTTCTCTTGATCCAGCTACTTTGATGGTTGTACCCAAACAGCAGAAGATATCATCGACAGCAAATAAAGGCTTATAGTCAGCTAGGCGGTCAAAATCCACCACAACCTCTTCAAGCTTTG
Organism: Bacillus horti; assembly: GCF_030813115.1. Taxonomy (NCBI): domain Bacteria; kingdom Bacillati; phylum Bacillota; class Bacilli; order Caryophanales; family Bacillaceae; genus Caldalkalibacillus; species Caldalkalibacillus horti. Next base: position 131,836 of record NZ_JAUSTY010000005.1, read on the forward strand.
GATGTGAGTATTCTATAGCTCGTCTTACTAGGATGACTACTCGATCATATTTGTCATGATTGAGAAATAATTGGAGTAGTTGTTCGCCAACTAATCCACTAGCCCCAAGTAATAATGCAGATTTCTTATGCACATGTATCCTCCTTTGAAAATGTATTTTTACAAGTCCAAGTCAATGTTGATTGTTGAGTATAGTTTAATCATAGTCTCTTTTGTATTGATTTTCAAACAAATAGAGGGGTCCACACAGAGGAGATTTGTCTAGTTAAAAGCACCTGAATTTGGTAGTATTAAAAGGTGATTTGATGTCAGCGATTCTTTGGAGGAAGATAAATGGACTCAGGAGATAAGCATCCTATTAAAATAAGACCACTTCAAATTAAAGATTATGAGATGGTATTAGCTTGGAGTAAAGATGACGTTTTCTGTGTGGCAAACGGTTGGGAGATAAATAGAAGCTCAGAAGAACTACATAAATGGTGGATTCAGTGTGTAGAAAGACAACCAAAAGATTTTAGGAGAATGGGTGTTGAATACAAGGAAAGGTTGATAGGCTACGCAGACTTAGCACTAATTAATAATCACACAGCCGAACTAGGCATTGCAATAGGTGAGAGAGGTCTTTGGGGTAGTGGATTTGGATCAGCAGCTGCGAGGTGTATGATGGATTATGCAACAGAAAATCTAGGAATTACAATACTTACTGCTGAAACACATGAAGAAAATATACGTTCGCAAAAATTGTTAGAAAAAATAGGTTTCCAAGAGATAAGCAGAATTGGTTTTGAAATGTATAAGGGGAAAGAGAATCAGCTTATACAGTACAGATTTAGATATGAATAATGAAACAATTCGACAATTTTAATTTTGATGACTTTAACAATGGAGGAGCCTTAGATGGAAAACGATAAAGTAAAACTTTTTGCATTAGTGCCTTTGGCTTTTACACTTTGCTTATTTTTTCCGTTTTTCTTAAGATTTGTTGAAGCGTTGGAATGGTTATTTATTTCTGGGTTTATCGTGTTTTGGTTTTGGGTAGGATATGAAACTGCCCAGGTTAACATAGGTAAGTTAAAGGCATTTATTTTGGGAAGTTGGATTTGGTCCTTGATGTTTGCCATGTACATATGGATGATTGTTATTCCAAAGGATATGAATAGTAATAGCTTTTTAGCAACCCTTTCCATCTTGTATCCCATGTTGTTTGAAAGAGTAGTTGAGGGAATATATGTATTTATTTATCCTTATAATATAAATCCTTATACAATGATCGTATTAGCCTACCTTTTGATATTACTCATCTTTTGCTTTGGATTTTATCGTGGTATCCTTGCAGCTAATACAAAGAGGAATAGAAATAACAAATAAATATTAGGGGTTTCTATAAAAAAACTTAAAATATTAAAGAATAAATTTACATATGATGATTTGATCACACAATAAGAATATTTTTACAGCCTTTATCAAGTAGCCCAATAAGGACTTAGTTTAACTCATTTGATAGTTACAACAAATTTACTCGAACTTCAACACTTCGTGCTCCTCCAAGCACGTGGTTTTTTTCGTGATTAATTTTTATTCCTTAAAGATCAGATACATTTTATGGGGAGAAATAGGAAAGTTTAAGAGATAGGAATAGATTATTTAGCAGAAACGTCAAATGGAGGAAAGCTGATGAATAAAGAAACGAATCATACTCATGACTCTTTACCTCAATACCCTGAATCCTACTGGAGAGACTCTGTAGAGCTTCCAATTTTTCCGAGGCTTAACGAGAATAAAAAGGCTGACGCAGTTATAGTTGGTGGAGGAATCGCTGGAATTACCACAGCGTATTTACTCGTCAAAGAGGGACTAAGTGTCATATTGCTTGAGGCAAGTACAATTTTGAATGGGACAACTGGACATACTACTGCAAAAATAACAGCTCAGCATGATGTAATCTATGATGAATTGATCAATAAAGTTGGTTTGGAAAACGCTAGGCTGTATTATCAGGCAAATATGGATGCCATACATTTCATTAAACAAACGATTCAGGATCATTCCATTGATTGTGGCTACTCTGAGCAGGACGCCTACCTTTACACCAATTCCGAGGAAGGGTTAACCAAATTAAAGAAAGAAGCTGAGGCGTATAAGAAACTTGGAATTCAGGGGGAAGAGGTAGAAAAAATGCCTCTAGATGTACCTCTTAAAGGAAGCCTTGTGATGAAAAATCAGGCTAAGTTCCATCCGTTACAGTATCTTGCTACCCTAGTAAAGTATATCTTGGAGCATGGCGGTAGCATTTATGAGCACACAACGGCTGAGGATGTAGAGAAAGTGAACGTGGTGGATAAAAAGGTGACTACTGCAGATCAACACGAAATCGTTTGCAGCCATGTGGTTTCCTGCTCACACTTTCCATTCCATGATGGATTAGGCTTCTATTTTGCTAGGATGTACGCAGAACGTTCCTACGTATTAGCGTACAAAACAGATAATGATTTTCCAGAAGGCATGTATCTTAGTGTAGATACCCCTCAGCGCTCCGTTCGTACTACTCCATTAGCAGATGGTCAAAAGCTTGTTATTATAGGTGGAGGAAGTCATAAAACAGGACAAGGAATTTGTACAATTGAGTATTATGAAGCTTTACAGGAGTTTGCGGAGAAAAAGTTTGGATTGCGTAATATTTCTTATCGCTGGTCTGCTCAGGATTTAATCACTACAGATAAAATTCCATATATAGGTAAGTTATCTGGTGGATCTGAGCACATTTATGTTGCTACAGGGTTTAGAAAATGGGGAATGAGTCAGGGTACTTTATCTGCTTTATTGTTACGGGACATTATTTTAAAAAGAGAGAATCAATATGAAAAATTGTACTCTCCAACGAGATTTGATCTGGCTACCGATGGAAAAAATCTAGCTGTTCAGAATGCAGATGTAGCCAAGCATCTTATCGCTGGAAAGCTTGAAATCGTCCGAGAGAAAGCAGAAAACCTAGCGCATGGCCAGGGTGGGGTTGTTTCTGTTAATGGAAAAAGGGCAGGGGCTTATCGTGATGAAGAGGGAGAACTTTATGTTGTAGATACTACATGCACACATATGGGCTGTGAAGTAGAGTGGAATGAAGGAGAGCGAAGCTGGGATTGCCCTTGTCATGGTTCTAGGTTCTCCTACACAGGAGATGTTATGGAAGGGCCTGCTAAGAAGTCTTTAGCTCGCTTACAGACTAACACAAATAACATAGATAATGTTGATAATGAGATTTTATCTTAAGATATGAAATAAATTGATCACTTATCAATTAGTTTGATCAAATAAATCATCAAGTAGACCTGTGAAATAAACTTGTGAAATAGCCGATCAAATAGATCAATCAAAAATAAATCAATACACCAAAAATCGTCCATATTTCATGAGTGGGGAGCTGTTCTAAAGTCATTTAAATGACTTTAGAACAGCTCCTTTTTGTTTGCTTACGAACGCTTAAGAGCCCTTTCATAAATGGTTACTGAAAAAGGAAGTAAAAAAGTGATAAGATGGATAGTGAAGTTAATGAAAGTGGGGCTATAAAAGGTGAAGGCAAATATATGGACAAAGCTAATTGTAAGTATTATTCTTTCAGCAGCTATTTTAACGATTGGTTTTATAGCTTTTATTTTTACAGAATTACTAGGAGGAACAAGGTTCTACACACCATTAGTTGTTGCGGTAACTCTTATGTTAGTGGTGTATATTATTTTATGGATATTTAATCTAGTTCATCCAAAAAAACTAACGATGATTCTGACTACCTTTCTTGTCCTTTGTGCCTTAGCCGTAACGGGCTATGAGCTAGTAAAAGGATATCAAAATAGTTTAGCTAGCTTAAATGATCAAGGAGTAGATTTGTACGAATATGCTCCTTTTAGTGAAGGCACGAAGGCGGTTAAGCTTGATGAACCAGCCACATGGAGTGTAGAGCAGAATTTACCTGTACTTGATGGAGCTACAGCGTTGTATCCGCTGTATGCCGCATTCGCTCAAGCTACATATCCTGAAGGGGAATATGACGTGTATCAGAGTAAGGTGATGAGTAGTAATACGGTAGAGGCGTATCGAAATTTGGTGCTTGGTAAGGCAGATATTATATTTGTTGCAGGGCCTTCAAAGGAGCAATTGGACTATGCCAAAGGGTTTAGAGCTGAGCTAGAATTTACTCCGATAGGAAGAGAGGCATTTGTTTTTTTTGTCAACGAAAGAAATCCTGTTGAAAATATAACAATTGAACAGATCCAAGATATATACTCGGGAGAAATAACAAATTGGAGTGAGCTTGGGGGAAGGAATGCAAGAATTAGGGCTTTCCAGCGGCCAGAAAATAGCGGTAGTCAAACAGCATTACAGAGGTTAATGGAAGGTAAAGAGCTTATGAATCCACCTAAGGAGGATGTCATTGCAGGGATGGGTGGAATTATTCAGCAGACGGCAAGCTTCCGTAACTATAGAAACGCTTTGGGCTACTCCTTCCGATTCTTTACTATTGAAATGGTACAAAATGAGGATGTGCGTTTACTCAAGATCGAGGGAGTGGCTCCAAGCGAGGAGACGATTAAAAGCGATGAGTATCCTTTAGCAGCTGAGTTTTATGCTGTTACTGTTAAGGATAATAAGAAACCTCATGTAGATGAGTTCATTAATTGGATCTTATCTCCTCAGGGGCAGTATTTAGTGGAGCAGACGGGGTATATTCCGATTCGTACTTTTGACTAATTAATTCGTGCTTTTTCGTTATATTTTTGGGGATTCGGTTTGCGCAACAATGTGGAGGTGGCACAGTGTGGCTTTAAAAGAGATCGTTAAGTTAGAAGAGAAATTTGAGGGGAGAGAGAATCGGTATCCTTTTAATATCCCATCTATTAACAATCTAAGTAGATTAGAAATTAAAAGTAATGTGACGTTTTTTGTAGGGGAGAATGGTTCTGGAAAATCAACGTTGCTTGAAGCTATAGCGTATCAGTGTCAATTTAATACTGCTGGGGGAGGCAGGTCAAACGTCTATGATCTGGCTTCTTCAGAGTCTGATTTAGGAGATTACATTAGGCTATCCTGGCTACCTAAGATCAATCAGGGCTTTTTCCTACGAGCAGAGTCCTTTTATCAGTTTGCTAATCATATTGATGATATTGCAAAGGAGTATCCAAGTGTGTATGACTCATATGGAGGAAGCTCTTTACATGAGCAATCTCACGGTGAAGCATTTCTATCTTTGTTTATGAATCGCTTTGGTCGTAAAGGAATCTATTTGCTAGATGAGCCTGAGGCAGCATTATCTCCAGCTAGGCAGCTGACATTTCTAAGCATTATTCATGAGCTACAAAAACAGGCACAGTTCATTATTGCTACTCATTCCCCTATTTTATTGGGCTATCCTAATGCTGATATTTATAGCTTTGATGATCAAGCTATACGATTAGTCCAATATGAAGAGACAGACCATTATCAGATTACAAGAAGATTTTTGGAAAATAGGTCGATTTATCTTAACGAACTCCTTAATTAAAAAAGTGGATAAATGATTAAGAACCTAATACACTTTTCTTTATTTTTAGAAAATATGTTGAAATTATGTAAGAAAATTACCGATATAATAAATAAGAATATATCTATATTGAAAGGAAGGGTTTTATGAAAATTAATCTTTCTGTCAATAACAAATTTCTCGGGCTACAAACAACATCTGTGAAGAATAAAGAGCTTTTTAAGTCAACTCTCTTAGAAAAGCAAGAAAAAGAAGAAAGTAGTAAAGGGAAACTGGTTACGACTAGAGAAGGGGGCTATGTTCGTCAGTATATAGTAAGCCCTAAGGGAGATAAAATTTTATTAAGTGAGGTAAAGGCACATGATGAGGTAGAGTCTTCTAGGACGGAAAACTATCAAAGACCTATTCCAAAAAATAACTTAGATGGTCTATCAGAGAACACAAATGAGATATTAAATTTACTACATCTTGAAACTGGAGCAGGTTTACCACTGCAAATGAATCAACTTTCAAACTCTAAAAGTAGTAAACAAAGTGAAGAAGTGTAAAGGAATTTTGGTTGAAAGGGTGGAAGAAAAAGGTTATAATGATTTAGAAGTAAATTGAAAACTAGGAAAGGAGGACTAATTATGTTTAGAAAAACATTGATTTCTTCCATCTTAGTAATTACATTATGTATTGGTTTACAATTTTCTGGAGGGGAGAAGGAATTTTTAGCGCTTCATAAGTAGAAGCAAAACAACCCCAGTTAATTACACTACCTACATTCTTTAATGGTTACCAACTTCCTTATCAACCTGGTTTTAGGTATGTCTATGATAGCACATGGATAACTATTTCTTCTACTGGTGTTGTTCGTACCTTTTTCTCTGCTACTGTACCTGTAAAAGTCTATAATGCGTCTGGAATACTGGTCATGATTTTATTATAGTAGTAGGTAATGGTTAAGTTAACATAAAATTAATGCAAAATTCATGTATACCTAGCATGCCTTTTTAATTTTTATTGATAAAGATATTAGTCCAGAATAAGTGACTTTTCTAAAATAAGGAGCATAATAAAAAAATTTTGAGTGGTATTAATATATAAAAGGTGTGTTTTCCCAGTGGATAGACTAGAAAGAGGCGATCCTGTGGATTTTAGACATTCATAAAATATACATACATAGGAAAGGAAGGGGGCATAAATCCCTTCCTTTTAACTTATATTTAACGTGCGTTAGCTGTCGTATTACGTTGCGCCTAGAATCTGCGTATGACATTTTTCAAGGCTAATGATCGTGTATTAGCATATGCTTCTACGCATTAATTTTAAGTACACGCATTGCGTTTAAGACGGCAATCAATGTAACGCCTACGTCTGAGAAGACGGCTTCCCACATTGTAGCAATACCGAATGCTCCTAACACTAGAAAAACGGCTTTTACCCATAATGCTAGAATAATGTTCTGCCATACGATTCTTCTAGTGCCTTTGGCTATGGTGATAGCAGAGGCGAGCCTAGAAGGTTCATCGTTCATTATGACGATGTCAGCTGCTTCGATCGCAGCATCTGAACCTAGACCACCCATTGCAATACCCACATCAGATCGTGCTAGTACAGGTGTATCGTTAATTCCGTCGCCAACGAAGGCGATTTTTTCTTTTGCTAATTTTTGCTGATCAAGTGCTTCAATTTGTTCTACTTTGTGCTGTGGTAAAAGCTCAGCGTGTACGGTATCTATACCAAGTGTAGCTCCTACCGTTTCACCGACCTTTTTAGAGTCTCCAGTAAGCATCATAGTTTGTTTGATCCCTAGTGACTTTAAAGAACGAATCGCTGAGGTAGCATCATTCTTAACTTCATCAGAGATGACGATGTAACCAACATACTCCCTATCAATAGCGATATGCACAATCGTTCCTACTTCATCAGGCTGGGTGAAGGGGATGTTCTCTTTGAGCATGAGCTTCGCATTTCCTGCAAGAACTTCCTTCCCTTCTATGACCGCCTGAATGCCATGACCAGATATTTCGTTGTAATCTTGAATCGCTTCAGTTTGAATTTCTTTGCCGAATGTAGAGCGAAGAGATTCAGCAATCGGGTGATTCGAATGTGCTTCTGCATGAGCAGCATACTTAAGTAAATCATCTTTAGTAATAGAAGTGGTTGGATGAATCCCTGTGACCGTAAAAACACCTTTTGTTAAAGTTCCGGTTTTATCAAATACAACGTACTTGACATGATTTAAGGCTTCAAGATAATTACTGCCTTTTACTAAAATACCGTTTTTCGATGCAGCTCCAATCCCACCGAAGAAGCCTAGAGGAATGGATACAACTAGTGCACATGGGCAGGAGATTACAAGGAATACTAATGCTCTGTATGTCCACTCCGAGAAAGTTGCTCCGCTAATTAATAGTGGAGGTAATACGGCGAGAAGAAGAGCAAGTGCGACAACAACAGGTGTGTAGTATCGAGCAAAACGGGTTATAAAGTTTTCCGTTGGAGCTTTTTTACTACTAGCGTTCTGAACTAAGTCTAAAATTTTCGAAACGGTTGATTCTCCAAAGCCCTTCACAACCTCAATGGTCAGCACACCATTTTTGTTGATAAAGCCACTCAAGATGTCTGCTCCTGGCTCTACATCACGTGGGATTGATTCTCCTGTTAAAGCAGATGTGTCAACAGAGGACGTGCCTTTTAAGACCTTTCCATCTAGAGGAACCTTTTCTCCGGGTTTAACTATAATAGTATCACCGATGCGAACATTTTCTGGTGAAACCACTTTTATTTCATTTCCAACCTGAAGGTTAGCATAGTCTGGTCGAATATCTAATAAGGCAGTGATTGATTTGCGGGAGCGATTGACCGCGATCCCTTGAAACATCTCTCCAACCTGATAGAAGAGCATAACGGCTACTCCTTCAGGGTATTGCTGGATAATGAAAGCCCCTATTGTGGCAATAGACATTAGGAAGTTCTCGTCGAACACCCTTCCTCTAACGATATTACGTGCGGCTTTGGCTACGATGTCGCCTCCTATAATGATGTAAGCAACAGTAAATACGCCAAATTCAACGAGCCCTGTAAGTGGAGCAATAAGGCCAAATGCTAATAAGGCAATACTACTAATGATTCTAAGTAGTAATGTTTTGGTTTTTGAATCTAAACGTTGAAGCTTTTGATTTTTTATCTCAGATGATTGGTCAGTTGAGTCCACGCGCTGTCCTCCTGAGAATGTGCTGTTATTTTGTTCCACTACAGTAACGTGTGACTCTATCATTTTCACCTTTTTCTTAATATCTGATACCCAAGAAGGGTTTACAGGTTCATCCGCTTCAACAGTGAGGGTTTTTGTTACGAAGTTGACAGAGCTAGCTGTAATTCCCTCAATTTTTTTGACTCCATCCTCAATCTTTAGTGCACAGTTTGCACAGTCAAGACCCTCTAGAAAGAAGCTCTCCTTTACTTTCTCTACGCTCTTCTCCATCTCGTATCACTCCTTTTACTTCAGAGAAACTATTGTATTGATATCTTGATAATATATGAGCACTTATTCATATGATAAGTTCATTATATGCATTGAAAAATCAAAAAGTCAATGTTCTTCCTAAAAAATAGTCATATGGTATAATAAGAGGAGTCGATTCCTATAATGTAATATGGAATCATTCTGATTTTGATATGTTTGGTGGTGGGAAAATGAAGGAGACACTTCGAGAGCAGGACGCATGTGAGGAAACTTGTAAAGGGACAAAGGTGGATGTTCAATCGATCGGACAAAAGCTTCTAGATGATGCTGCTGTTACTGAATTAGCAAATATCTTTAAGGCCCTTGGTGACCCAACTCGAGTTAAAATGATTCATGCCTTGCTTCAAAGCGAGCTATGTGTTCATGACATAAGTGAAGTGTTAGGAATGGGTCAATCTGCCGTATCTCATCAGCTACGCTTACTGCGAAACCTTAGGATTGTGAAAAGAAGAAAGGTTGGAAAAACGGTTTATTACTCGTTAGATGACAGCCATGTGGAGGAAATATTTATCCAGACTCTGCAGCATCTTAAGCATGTCTGAACGGACTGGTATAGAAGGAGAGGTTGCTTAGTGGAAAGCGACTTTTCTTTTTAAAGAATATTGACCGATTGGTCGGTTACTATTATAATGTAGACTGTAACTGAACATTAACATGTGGTCATCCGACCGCCATCATGTAGTGTAACACAGTGCACTGGGGACCGCGCAAGGTGCGAAGATATTTGTTATAAGAGGAGAGATCAGAATGAGTGCACTAGGTCCAGATCAGCGTAAGGTTAAAGGGGAGCAAACAAAGAACAAGATTCTAAATGAAACGATCCAGCTGATTGCTCTTCAAGGCTTAAAGGAAGTATCTACGGCAAAAATAGCCGATAGAAGTAGTATAAGTAAGAGTACAATTTTTCACCATTTTAAGACAACAGATGATATCCTGTTAGCCACATTGGATCTATTGTTTGAGGAGCTGTATAAAAGCTTTGATTTACAGGAGCATCAAAATGTAGAGCAGTTTCTATCTATGCTAGGAGATTCTCTTTTCGGTGCTTCTAAATCGCAATCCGTCGTATTTAGAGCATTCTTTTGTTTTTTACATGAAGGGCTGTTTCAACCAAGTATTAAGAAGAAAATGCTGACATATTCGGATCAAACATTAGCTTTTTTTGTTGCACAGCTTACGAAATATTCTCCTGAAGCTAGTAAGGAAACAATACATTCTGTAGCAGTACTTCTTTTACCGTTGTTAGATGGATTGGGATTGCATTCTTTACTCTATGAAGATAGCGAACGGTTTGAGAAAGCTTGGAGTCAATATACCAACAGTATAATTACTTTATTGAGTAAGTGACGCTGATGAGATGTAATTTAGATCAGTACAGTAATGGGAAGATAAGATGTAAGGTAGTATTGCAATAAAACTGACCGATTGATTGGTTTGTTTTTACTGGTGAGTTATTAGAGAAAATAGTTAAAGGAGAGCGGAAAAATGCAGGAGTCTAGGAATAGATATTGGTTAGTACCCTCATCCCTACAGGAGCTTTTTGGGAAAAAAATTTCATATATAGAGCTTTATACTACTCTTATATTCAGCATGTTTAGCACTATTTTACTTTTACTATTTACTGATTTTGAATGGAATACCCTAGCAGGATGGAGAAATGTACTTATAATTTTTGTCTTTATTGATATTACTGGAGGAGTAGTCGCTAACTTTTCATCCTCTACAAATAGCTATTATCTAGGAAGCTCAAAAGCAAGGCTGGTTTTTATTGGGCTTCACATTCAGCCACTTATTCTTTCATGGCTGATTAACGATTACTTTCTTCTTTGTTTGGTCGTATGGGGTTACACGATTGTGGCAGCATTGATCATTAACTTCTTATCCGTCTATACAAGTCACCGCCTAATAGCAGGGGCGATATCCATGTTTGGTGTTGTCCTTCTCCTTATGTTTAGCGAAGCCCTTCCCATATGGCTAACTATCTTTTTACTATTGTATCTGGTTAAGGTTAGCTTTAGTTTTGCCGTCAATCACGATTTGAACAAGGAAAGTAACTCGTAGAAATATAGGCGATTTCATGAACGAAATAAAAAATTGCAAAAAATCCTATCTATTCACCTGAAAAGCCGTTGAAAAGACGGTTTTTTTAGTTTACAATTAACTCGTAATGATAATCATTCTCATAAAAACGGTTTATATAGATGTGAGAGTCTGAGATAGAGTGGAGGAATAAAGATGTCTAATGATTTAGAGCTGTTTGATGTAACGATTATAGGCGGAGGTCCGGCAGGGATGTATACCGCTTTTTATAGTGGCATGCGTGATTTAAAAACAAAGGTTATCGAGTTCAACCCGAGGCTCGGAGGGAAAATTTTACTTTATCCAGAGAAGATGATTTGGGATGTGGGAGGCCTAACCCCGACAATGGGCGAAAACCTTGTTGCTCAGCTTGAGCAGCAGACTAAAACCTTTGAGCCAACAATTGTATTAGGGCAGCAAGTGGTAGATCTTGAAAGGGCTGAGAACGGTCATATTATTCTTACAGCAAACACTGGAGAAAGACATCTTACGAAAACGGTTATTCTGGCGATGGGGCATGGGATTCCTAAGATGGCAAAGCTTGAAATTGAAGGGGCCGATCGTTACGAGGTGACCAATTTGCATTATACGGTACAGGAGCTGGAGATATTCCGTGGTAAAAAGGTTGTTATCTCAGGTGGCGGAAACTCTGCGGTTGATTGGGCCAATGAGCTAGCTCCAATTGCTGATGTGACAGTTGTTCATCGACGTGATCTTTTTGGAGGTCATGAAAAAAATGTAGAGAGAATGAAGGCGAGTGTGGATGTTCGGACTCCATTCGCATTGAGTGAGCTACATGGAAACGGTTCGAGCATTGAGGAAGTAACGATCACGGAGATGGAAAGCGGAAAACAGGAGCGCTTAAAAGTGGATGCTGTTATTGTCAACCACGGAATGCGTGGGGATTTAAGTCCGCTTATGAAGTGGGGCTTAGAGCTGCAGGATGGTTTGCTGGCCGTCAATGAGAAGATGGAAACGAATATTCCGGGAGTGTTCGGTGCTGGGGATTTAGTGACACATGCAAGTAAAGTAAGACTCATTGCTGGAACGTTTGTAGACGGAGTGAATGCATTAAATAGTGCCAAGCTTTATATTGATCCTGAGGCTGAGAAGGTTGCCTATGTATCTTCACATAATGAGCGGTTTAAAGAGAAGAACAAAAAGCTTGGGGTAGAGGTATAAATAAGGCAAAGGAAAGTTGAACTTAAAACATAAGCTAGAGAATATTAAAGACATTTTTAGCAGTAGGTACTATGACGCAGTAAGTACTATAATTGCAGCTAGAAATGTCTTTTTTAACGTAAAAGAAAGTATTAAATTTGATACCGTGTTATCTTCAAATTTTAAGCTCAGAAAAGAGTATGATTTATATGAAAGCTAGAGTAAAATGATTTTTAATAGCTAATTTTTTAGATCATGTTGAGAGGAGCAATGACTGTGTATACTCCAAAGGCGTTTCAGGTAACTGATCAAGACGTACTTCAAGATTTTATTGCTCAAAATAGTTTTGGGGTCCTTCTTAGCTTAGATGAAAAGAAGATAGAGGGGACACATCTTCCCTTACTTTACGATGCTGAAACTAATCAGCTTATCGGTCATGTAGCGAGAGCTAATCAACAATGGCAGCATGCTAATGGAGTAGAGGTATTAGCAATTTTTCATGGTCCCCATAGCTATATTTCTTCTAGCTGGTACGAGGAGGATAACACGGTTCCAACATGGAATTATACGGCTGTACATGTGTATGGAAAGCTTGAAGTGATTCAAGAGGCGGAAAAAATAGTAGAGACCATGGATAAGACGGTTGCGTTTTATGACCCGGATTTGGATCTAAAGAAAACAGTGTCAGAGAAAAGTATGGCCGGCTTGCTACAGGGTATTGTAGCTTTTCAGATACAGGTTACGAAATGGGAGGGGAAATGGAAGCTCAGTCAAAATCATTCAACTGAGCGTCAAAAGAGAGTCATTGAACAGCTTTCCAAAAGTAGCAACCAGCAGGATATAGAAATTGCGAAGCTTATGAAGCAAAGTCTAACTGAGAGCTAAGCAAAGATTAGGGATTACAAAGTAGGCTTCTGGACAGGAATAGCAATCATAAATGTGGTTCCTTTTCCTTTTTCGCTGCTTACTTCAATCTTCCCTTTTAGCTTATTGACGGTACTATAAATCATTAGCATTCCTAGTCCTGTTCCTTCTTTTTTTGTAGAGTAATAAGGTCTTCCTAATGTCATGATTTCTTCCTGAGTCATCCCGTCCCCTTGATCACTAACCTCAAATACTATTGTTTTCCTCTGTTCGGTAACGGAAACATAAAGAGTTCCGCCGCTTTGCTTCATTGATTCAACCCCGTTTTTATAGAGATTTATTAAGCACTGCTGAACCTGATTCTTGTCATAATACGTTTTGAGATCGTTATCAAAATAAAACTCAATATCAACACGATGCATATTCGCATAGGGAGTAATAATGTTTTTTACATACTCCGTTTCTTCCTTAAAGTTAGAGTACACCATATTTTCCGACTGCGGCTTAGCAAAGGCAATAAAGTCGTTTACAATCTTCTCAGCTCTTTTTAACTCTAAGAGGGAAAACTGGATATATCTTTTTTCATCCGCTGTGATTGTCTCTGACTGATTTAATAGCTGGAGAAAGCCGCTCGTTACCGTTAATGGATTCTTGATTTCATGAGAAACACTAGCTGATAACTCACTGATATCATCTATTCTTTCAGCACGGAGTAAGGCCTCCCGTGCTTTGCTGTTATATATAATTTTCTCAATAAGGACCATAATAATAGTGCTCACGATAACGTAGGTTACTAGAGCATACAAGGAGATAGCCCAAAATTCCTGATTAAATTCTTGGAAAAATGAAGTAAGGGTTGCTAGATAAAATAATATGGTTAAAAAGGATGCGATGGTAGCACAGATAATTCTTTTTTTAGATGTCAGTTTGATAAAGTACTGGCTGAAGTACGGGAGAATAGCAAAAATAGTTGTAGAAAACAAAAAAGATGGCAATACTCCTTCACCACCTATGATCAAACGATAGATGTTTAGTACAATGTACAGCGGAAAGGCAAACTTATAACCACCATAAAGAGCTACAATGACAAAAGGTACATAACGAAAATCGAAAATAAAGCCATTAATCATATCGATTGGAAAGGCCATGCATAATACCATAGGAATAGACGCTAAGAAAACAAAAATATATTTATTATACGAAAAAGATCTATTCTCAAAAAAGATCAGAAAAAGTAATACTGGAAAATGAAGAAAGAGAAAATTTAAGAGTAACGTATCAATCACGTAGAACTTCCTTTCATGCTGAGTTTCTTGTAAAGACATGGTGCAAGGTTAATATATATCAAAATCATACTATATTTAAAGAGAGGGAAGTATAATTTTCGTATTTTTATCTAGATCATCCAGTTCTGTATGATGGTACAATAGACAAAGTAGGTAAACTATTGTGAGACCAACAAAAATTATTTCAGCATAAATCTAGTTTTATGAATAGGAGATGAACCATATGGAAACGGAAAAGCTCAAATTTTTTAATGAAAACATGGAATACATAGGAGTTGAAAGTAGAGAGGAGATTCACCGACAAGGCTTATGGCATCACACGTTTCATTGCTGGATTGTCGTTCAACAAGAGGGTAAGACGTATCTTCTTTTTCAAAAAAGAGCTGCTGTAAAAAAGGATTCACCCAATTTACTAGATATAACAGCAGCCGGTCATATTCTTGACAATGAGGAGATAGAAGACGGGATAAGAGAAGTGGAGGAAGAAATCGGTTTAAGCTTAAGCATTGAACAAATGGTTTCTTTAGGAATTATTCGTTGGGATCTCACAAAAGGTAAACACATAGATCGAGAATTTTGTTACGTGTATTTGTATATGGATCAGCATTTTCCTAAATTCACCTTTCAGCTTGAAGAGGTTTCAGGCATGTATGCCCTTGAGCTTGAACATTTCAGAGAGTTAATAGAAGAGGAAAGGGAGAATGTTACGGGTTATGAAATTGTAGATGGCTCCATTGCGAAAAGTCAGAGCCTTACATATGAGGATTTTGTTCAAAATCTAAAGTATCATCAAGAAGCTATCGAAAGAATAAAGGATCAATTAACGAATGACATTTAATTGAGAAAAGGACTGTGAATGATAGGAAATTCAAGTTATAATCTTAGATGAGAGGACAAGCTATCCACTTATAAAGGATATGTTGGATGATATAATGGTATCCAGAAGCCTATGATGATTAATCAGCCTCTCCAAATCTGAAGTAACGAGGTAATGAGAGATGAAAAAAACGTTAATTTTCGGACATAAGAATCCAGACACGGATACGATCTGCTCAGCAATTGCGTATGCAGATTTGAAAAAAAGCTTAGGGTGGGACGCTGAACCGGTTCGTTTAGGCGCTGTTAGTGGTGAAACACAATACGCTTTAGATTTCTTCAATATAGAAGCACCTAGATTGGTTGAAACGGTCGCTAATGAGGTAGAGCAGGTTATTTTAGTCGACCATAATGAACGTCAGCAAAGTGTTGCTGATGTAGATCAGGTACAAGTTATAGAGGTTATTGATCACCATAGAATTGCAAACTTTGAAACGAGCTCTCCGTTATATTACAGAGCTGAACCTGTGGGGTGTACCGCAACAATCCTTAAGAAGCTATACAAGGAAAAAGGTGTCGCCATACCAAAGGATATTGCTGGATTAATGCTATCTGCTATTATTTCTGACTCCTTATTATTTAAGTCACCTACCTGTACAGAGGAGGATGTAGCAGCCGCTAAAGAACTGGCCGAAATAGCGGGAGTTGACGCAGAGAAATACGGGTTAGACATGCTTAAAGCTGGTGCCGATTTAAGTGGGAAAACAGCTGCTGACCTAATTACTATTGACTCTAAAGAGTTTCAATTGGGAGGCTATAAGCTTGAGGTTGCTCAGGTGAATGCGGTAGATACGGCGGATATTCTTTCTTTACAGGCCGATATTGAAGCAGAGTTAAAAGACGTGATTAGTAAAAAAGGACTAGATTTATTTCTTTTTGTAATTACTGACATTTTGAACAATGATTCCATTGCTCTTGCATTAGGAGATAAGGCTCATGCTGTAGAGCAAGGGTACGATGTTAAGCTTGAAAATAACATAGCGTTGTTAAAAGGTGTAGTATCTAGGAAGTCGCAAATTATTCCAATATTGACAGATGTTTTTGACAAGCTATAAAAGATCATATAAGCTTCCAACTTCAGGGTTGGTTGCTTTTTTTATTCTAATCTTTAGCTATTATGTGTTAATTTGATATAAAGGAAAGACGTGATATGTACTTAGATTTTAGGTGGAATAAGTGGAAATAGAGGAAACTGCATCATTTGTCTGAGCTATAATCAGTCTCTAGACCTATGAAAGATCTAATATTTTCTTTATAATAAAAGGAGAACAGAAAGTTTGGAACCATTTTTATAAATGATCGTATGAATAAGGAAATCGATCAGGTAGGAGTCGATCCACTATGAAGTATCTTTATGTACTGTTACGAATAGCTATAGCAGGCTCAATCAGTTCTGTCACTTGGATGGTCTTGTTTTTCGGAATGGGATTTCCATTTTGGGTGTCGGTTGGCTATGCAGCATTGGGAGGACTTGGAGTTTTTCTCCTATTACAGCTCATAGCTCACGTCATTTTCTTAAAGCGAAATGGCCTAACAAGAACAGAGTATACGTATATTAAACAGAATTTACGTGAAGCAAAAGGGAAGATAAAGCGTATTCAGCGAACATTTTTCCAGGTGCGTAGCTTTAGATCCTTTCGTCAAACGTTAGCTGTAAATAAATTAGTCAGGAAGATTTATGTGATTGTTAAAAGAGAGCCAAAGAGATTTTATCAGGCAGAGCGTTTCTTTTTTTACCATCTAGACTCGATGGTTGAATTAACGGAAAAGCATTCTTTTTTAGCGGCACAAGCGGTGGACAATAGCAAGATAAGAAATTCATTAAAAGAAACAAGAAGCATGATTGATCAATTGATTAAAACGGTTGAAAAGGATTTGTACAATGTCCTTTCCAAGGATATAGATCATTTGAAATTTGAGATAGATGTAGCCAAACACTCACTATCAACATGGGCACCTCCACAGAAGGAAAGGAGATCCGAGAATGAAGGAGCAAAATAAGCAGGAAACGTGGAAAAGAGAATCAGGAAATGAGTTAGAGGATTTACTAGCGAACCCATTTGGGACAACTGAAGAGCTTGACCTAAATGGAGAAAGATCGATAGAAAAAAAGAAAGAGGATCAGCCAGAGCAGACGAATCGTCTTATTCATAAGCTTCCTGAGGAGAGCAGAAAAAGAGCGTTGGAAATCTCAGCTCAAATCGATCCTACGAATCACCAAGCGATTATGTCCTATGGAACAGAGGCACAGTCAAAGCTGTTGAATTTCTCTCATGCAATGCTGGATCATGTGCAGAAAAAGGATGTAGGGGCTATTGGAGACATTCTTAATGATTTAATGAAAAGACTACAGCAAACGAATCCAGATGAGCTACAGGCAGACCGTGGAAATTTCATTTCTCGCTTGTTCGGTAGAATCTCTCGATCTATTAATGAAACATTATCAAAGTATCAAAAGATAGGTGCTCAGGTTGATCGAATTAGTGTCAAGCTTAATCATTCCAAGCAAACGTTGATTGAGGATATCAATATGCTGGAAAAGTTATACGATCAAAATAAAGATTATTTCCATGCATTAAATGTGTACATTGCAGCTGCTCAGGTTAAGCTAGATGAGCTATATCAAAAGGATCTTCCAGCCATGCGCAAAAGAGCTGAGATATCCGATGATCAGATGGCGTATCAAGACGTGAATGACTTAACTCAGTTTGCAAATCGATTAGAAAAACGGATTCACGATTTAGAATTAAGCCGTCAGATCACGATACAGAGTGCTCCACAAATTCGCTTAATTCAAAATACAAATCAGGCTTTAACAGAGAAAATACAATCTTCCATTATGACAGCTATTCCATTATGGAAAAATCAAATTGCTATTGCTCTTACATTGTTCAGGCAAAGACAAGCTCTTGAAGCTCAGAAGCAGGTCTCTGATACAACGAACGAGCTACTGTTGAAGAACTCGGAGATGCTTAAAACGAATACGATTGAAGCGGCAAAGGAAAATGAACGTGGTATTATTGATTTAGAAACGTTGAAAAAGACACATTCAAACCTTATTTCTACGATTGAAGAAACGTTAACGATTCAGCAGGATGGTCGGGCGAAAAGACAGCATGCGGAGCAGGAAATCCTTGCTTTGGAAAATGAATTGAAGCATAAGCTGTTGGATCTAAAGAACAGAGAGGAAAAAGGTTCTCGATAAAAAAGGCTTAAAAACTAGTGTCAATAGTAGTCCTAGTATCTTGTCTGCTATTGACACATTCATTTACCATTGATATTATCATTTTATAAAATGATAATAATTTAAAGAAAGGAGAGCTTATATGCATATAGGATACAACCTGAGCTGGGATCAGTTTATAGAATTTTTACCTCTTATTATGCCCATTGTAATCCTGCAATTTATTCTGATGGTTGTAGCACTTATTGATCTAATGCGGAGTCAACGTGGTTTTGAAAGTAAATTACTTTGGGGAGGCATTATTTTAGTAGTAACTATTGTGGGGCCAATTATTTATTTTATAATCGGAAGGAAAAGTTATACATGAACATACTAGAAATACAAAACCTACGAAAACAATATAAACGGACCGAGGTCATCAAAGGAGTAAACTTCACGATTCAAGCCGGAGAATGTGTTGCCCTCCTTGGACCCAATGGGGCTGGCAAAACAACCATTCTAAAGATGCTTATTGATATGGTTAAGCCTTCTGGAGGTAGCATTCTTTTTGAAGGAAAGAAACATGAAGGAATGAGGGATCACATCGGCTATCTTCCTCAACATCCAACCTTTTATGCTTGGATGACCGGAAAAGAACTACTTTCCTTTATGGGAGGTTTGTCCGGAATAGAAGAAGATGTATTACGCGTTCGTATTGCAGAGCTTCTGAAGCTTGTTGGCTTAGAGCAGGCAGGTGATAAGAGGATTGGAACGTACTCAGGAGGGATGAAGCAACGCTTAGGGATAGCACAAGCTATTATCCACGAACCTAAGCTTCTTATCATGGATGAGCCAGTTTCTGCTCTTGACCCTCTTGGTAGAAGGGATATGCTTGACCTTCTAAAAGTGATTAAACAGAAAACAACCGTATTATTTTCAACTCATATTTTGCATGACGCTGAGGAGCTCTGTGATAAAATATGTATTCTACACAAAGGAGAGCTCTTAACCAATGATCCCATTCAGCACCTCCTGCGAAATGAACAGCAGCCTATTTTTGTTGTTCAAGCCCCTGGTATTGAGGAATGGACACAAAAGCTAGACAACCATGAGATCATTGAATCTATTGAGCTAACGAGTCAGTCAGTAAGAATTAGAGTGAAAGATATTGATCGAGGGCGTGAATGGCTTGTAAGCAGAATTCATTCAGATAAGCTAGCTGTTCAAAAATTTGAATTCATTCAAGAGAGCCTAGAGGACATTTTTTTAAGGCTGGTGAAGGAAGCATGAAGCGTTTCAGTGTGTTATTTAAGGTCGATCTATTGGAGTCAATGAGAAGCCTGAAAATTATATGGCTGCCGATTGTATTTATTTTACTCGGTGTTAGTCAGCCTTTATCCATGTATTATTTGCCTCAAATATTAGAGCTGGTTGGAGGCTTACCTGCAGAGTTTGCATTTACTTTTCCTGAATTGTCTGGTGAGGAGGTTTTGGCTTCTACGTTAAAGGATCAGTTCGACCAATTGGGAGTCATGGTCTTAGTCATTAGCTTAATGAGTATGGTAGCAGCAGACAAGAATAATGGGATGCTCACATTTATCCTTACTCGTTCAGCAACACTGATGGATTACTTAATGAGCAAATGGCTAGCAAATGCACTTATCATTGGGGGCTCTATTACGGTAGGGTACGTAGTATCGTATTATTATGTTACTTTTTTATATAATAGTATTCCTATACTTCATCTTCTAAGCGCTTTAGGCATCTTTCTAATCTGGTTACTGTTTATATTAACTTTAACTATGATGCTAAGTTCTATGCTCGTAAGACCTGCTGCTATAGCCGTTACAGGGATTTTAATTTTAATGATTATGAAGCTATTAACGGTTTTAAGGGAAGAGTGGCAGATTTTCAATCCTGCTTTTTTGGCGAATCATGCTGGGAATGTTCTGATTACAGGAGAAACGCTGTCGTATTTTTGGGGTACATTAGTCGTAGCTATTCTAATGATAGTGGGTCTCATGCTAATGACAAAAGTGTATCTTTCTAAAAAAGAACTGCCTTCAATGTAGCAACAAGATGGTATAATAAAGGAGCCAAGCTGAGTATGGCAAAGGCTTCTTTTTTTATGATCACTTTGGAGATGAAAAGAAAGGTGGATATTGCGATGCAGATGGGGCAGCTTGTGGGAAGGGGAAGAACAGCAGACGTTTATGATTGGTCTGAAAGGGAAGTCGTCAAGGTGTTTCATCATTTAGGCGCTGCAGAGTACGAGGCTAATAATGCCAGGATTATTAATCAAATGGGGTTATCTATTCGCACTCCAGAAGTGGTTTCAGTGATAAAGGTTGATGATGGACGAGAAGCGATTGTATATGAAAAGATTGAAGGACAGACGATGCTAAGGCTGATGGAGGCGACGCAAGAGAGCTTAACTTATTACGGCAAGCTTTTGGCAGAAATACATGCAGCCCTGCACGAGAGGGAGGCAGAAGAACTTCAAACTAATGTGAAGCCATTTATTCTTAAACGATTAAATGAATTTACTGAGCTTTCGGGAGATGAAGCAAACAAAGTACGTGAGTTGATCGATCACCTTCCAGACGATCCATATATTTGTCATCTTGATTTTCATCCAGATAATATTATGATTTCTGCAAAAGGTCCAGTTGTCATTGATTTTACGAATTTTTTGGTTGGTCATAAGTACCTAGATGTAATGAAAACATCCTGCTTAATGCGCTTTTCTCCTGCCCCTCATGGAGCCCCGCAATGGCTACAGCAAGCTGAATCTAGGCTATCTTTTAATGATACATACCTAAAGGAATACATGGATCGAGTTGGAGAGAACAATGTTGAGGATCAATTGAAGCAATGGGAGCTCCCTGCCGAAGTTCTAGTATCTGAATTGTACTCAGATGCTCAAATAAGTGATTTACTAGAGCGCATGAGAGCCTTAATATAAAATATGTATTTTCTCATCTTCTTATTCTAATGATGACATAACACTGTCATTGGGGCATGCTATGATTAGGAACGAAGGACAACCAGTAGTAAAAATAATCATAAATTGGAGGTAAAATGATGAGTGATAAGGTTAAAATCATGAAGCAGGACTTGTTTGATGAGTTAGACCTGATTGTTCGAACTACATCTGGATTAATTAAAAAGATCAATGAGGAAGAGTGGAGCTTTCGTCTGGTGGAGACAATGAGAAGCCTACAGGAGCTAGTGCAGCATTTGGTCCTAATTCCTTCACAGGACTTAGCTATTCTTCAAGAGAAGAATGAAGCGGAAGTTACTCAGATGGCCAAAGAGATTGAGACTGTTTCAGACGCTGAAAAGCTGATCAATATTATGGAGCAAGGGACAAAGGATCTTAAAGAGTATATGATTAGTCTCAGTGATGATGATTTCTTGACTAAAGCAACAAAACCGTTCTACTCAGACCATGCTTCAACACAGTTAAAGTGGCTGATCGAAATTGTGACACATGCGCAGCATCATCGTTCTCAGGTATTTACGTATATGAAATTTCTCAAGCACGATATTAATATGTTTGATTTGTATTAATCTTTGAGGTTAAGCGATATCACAGATGATTATTCATTTGTAAACTAGATAACTATTTAAGGGATCTTTGAGTAATAAAAAGTCCATCATGGTTGGTAACTATTCAGTATGTATAGCCTGATCAGCCATGATGGATAGTTTCTATTTATTGGATTATTTAAGTAGGAGGAAGTTAAAAATTATGAGGATTGCAGCTACAATTACCAAGGAAGATTATTGGAATTTTAATAAATTTACTATGTTTCATATTCCAAAGGCTAGAACAACAATGCTTTTAAGCCTTCATGGATTCCCTGTCATTATTTTTGTTGTATTGTCTTTTATAGGAATTCCCTTATTGTATAGAATTGGTGCTTCAATTGTTTTAGGTGCTGTCGTGGACGGTATATTAATCTACTTTATTAAACACAGAATTATGAGCCTAGTAGAAGGCAGTAAAGGACTATTAGGGGAGCATACATTTGAAATTAATGAAACGGGATTTAAGGAAAGCACAGAGGTTAACCAATCAGAATATTCGTGGGATGGGGTTTCAAGCATAGAGCAGGATAAGCATAATATTTATCTTTTTATTGGCAAGGTCCAAGTACATATTATCCCAAAGAAATCATTTTCTACAAAAGAAGAAGGCAAACAATTCTTTCAAAAAATGAAGGATTATCGTCGTGCAGCTTCTACTCATTAGATAATCCTGTTTTCACTATGAGGTGGTACATACAATGATAATCCCCGATCGATTAAAAGATTTGCAGAATGCCCAATTTGTCCTTCATGATATTCTTCAAATTGATGCCTTTGAAAGAAATTATTTTTATCAGAGTAAAGCTGAGTTCACCCTCCTTTTCTTTCATTCTGGAAAGGGCGACATGATGGTGGAGGAGAAGACTAACATGCAAGTGGATGAAAATCATGTGATTTTCTTACCACCGTTTTCACACATTAGCATTAAAGCAGATCCAGGTCACCCATTGTCTTTTTACATGATGTCTTTTAGTGTTACTGTACCTCAGGACGTAGCAGCTTATGGAGAAAAACAAGGTTCTCCTTCCATCATTCAAACTAATAAATGGATACCGCTATACAACACAATTGAGGTCAAGCGTTTAATCGATCAAATGATGAAGGAACACAGTAGTTCTCATTTTCTGAGCCTTTGGAGAAGAAATATTCACTTCCAGGACTTACTTTATAGGATTGCTACAGAAACTCATATTAATACAGAGCATAGTGGGATGAAGGAAGTGATAGAGGCTGTAAAATCATATCTGGATCAATACCACATGGAGCCTACTTCTATGAAGTTAATAGCTAGTAGATTTGGAATAAGCACAACAAACTTCTCTACAATTTTTAAACGATATGTAGGTGTTCCTCCGAATCACTATTTAACAGATCTCCGGATGCAGCGGGCTAAGGAATTGCTATCTAGTGACGAGGCTTTAGACAGCCTTGCGCGTAAGGTGGGCTATAAGGATCCCTTTTATTTTAGTCGTTCCTTTAAGAAGCACGTGGGTGTTCCTCCAACCCTATTTATGAAATGTAGACGGAGTAAAAGGATTATGACCACTTTCCATCATATGAATGACTATCTGTTAGCATTAGGATTAGCTCCATTTGCGACCGTGCCTTATATGGGGAATGATCAAGTTATGGGTCGTCTTCCTTATTTAGCTCATAAATTAAGAGAAACAAAAATCATTGCTGACTATCAGCTGATGATGGAGCTTCAATCAGCCAAAGAGCAGCCAGATTTAGTTTTAGGAGCAAACGAAAGTATGAAAACGTTCAAAGGGATTGAACAGCTCCCTCAAAATTTAAATATCATTCTAGAAGATAATTGGAGAGCCGTTCTTACAGATTTAGCTGATCTGCTAGGCCGTACTAAGTATGCTAATACCTGGTTAGACCATTTTCATACAAAAGTACAGCAAGCACGCAGAATTCTCTTAAAATCAAACCGCCAAAGAGAAACGATCATGAGCCTAGTTGTAACAGATGATGAATTAAGAATCTATGGGGGGCGCCGTCAATTCGGAGAAGTTCTTTATAGAGAGCTTGGATTATCTCCTCCTAAGGGTATTGGGCTAGATGAGCATTACAGAGTGGTGGAGCTTGCTGATCTGTTGCATTATGATCCTGATCATTTATTTGTCTCATCGAACAATTCGAGCTTTGTTTTGGATCGATTAAAGGTTCTAAAAAATAGTAGGGAATGGATTAGCTTAAAAGCTGTTCGGAATGATTCGGTCTATGAGCAACAGAGCTGGATCAACGGGCATGCCCCCCGAGGGCGCCGAAGGAACAGAAGAAGCTGAAAGAACAGAAGGAACAGTGAATGAAAGAACTGTAAGTCATTTATTTGGGGAAACTGTTGTGATAGGAGAGCCAGAAAGAATCGCCGTTCTCCATCCGTGGATTGCAGATTATTTGCTTTCATTAGGTATCGTACCGAGTGCTGCTGTTAGCGCTGGTCCAAATAATGATCAATTTTCATGGTATTTAGATGATCATATGCAGGGTACAATGAACTTAGGATGGCAAATACCAGAGGCTAACCTTGAGCTAATACTTGAGTCAGATCCTGATCTTATTATCGCCAGCCAAAATCAAGAAACCGTATATGACCAATTAACTCAAATTGCTCCAACAGTTTCAATTGCTCCAGTAGTTGATGAAGATGGAATTCGACGAATGAGAGATACGTTTCAAACTCTTGCTAGAATGCTAGATAAGGAGCAGGAAGCTGAAGCTTTGATCGAAAAGTATAATAACCAAGTAGTAGAGCTGGAGCAGCAGGTTTCACAGGTAATTGGAGATGAAAGTGTCATGTTTTTACGCTTGATGGAAAAGGAGCTTCGCTATTACGGTCCTTCTCTTTTTGAAGTACTATATGAGGATTTAGGGATGACTCCGCCATCGCATTTTCCTGACACTTCTTCCTCTTTTGAAGTTCTATCTATAGAAATGCTTCCAGAAGTAAACCCAGACCACATATTTCTTTTGGTAGAACATGAAGAAGCACATTCTTCTATTCAAGAATTAAGCATTTGGAAGCAGCTTAATGCCGTACAAAATAATCAGGTTTATCGAGTTGATTACGATTTGTGGTTCCAAGGCTTTGGTCCAATCGCAAATGAGTTAACCCTCCAGGATATCTATGAAAAATTGATTGAAAACAACTAAACGTAGTAACCAGAAAAAAGGGAGTGATACAGATGGCAGATACACGAAACGAACAATATGATCAGATTAGTGGTGAGGTGGAGAAAAATTATTGCTCCCTCATCTCCAGACAAAGTAATGAAGACCCGATAGGATCAGCTTCTTCACATGAACGGTATGTGTTTGTAGAGGTTCCAACACCGTGGGAGTATAAGGTTGAAGAATCAAAGCATTATCCTCAGGGTCTAGTAGAGGCTTGGAGTTCTGCTGTGAAGAAGGAGGGAACAGGTCAAAAGCCTCCAAGATTACTCTCGATAACATCGGATCGTATTCAGGCACCAGCTGGTTTTAGGAGGATCATCTATTATTCACGGACAACCTTTCCCTTAGCTTATTTTGAAAAGCGGGAATATCTTGTTCTAGAAGAGCAGGTCATTGAATTGATCCTTAGCTTACTCAATCAAAATAACGAGAAGCTGCATCAGTTTGAGGCAAATCAAGTGACTGAAGAATATCGAGATTTATTTATCTGTACACATGGAAGCCATGATCGGTGCTGTGGAAAATTCGGCTATCCTATGTATCAGGAAATTGATGAGAAATATGCCTCTAATCCTAGTTTAAGCTTAAGAGCGTGGAGAACAAGTCATTTCGGTGGACATAGACATGCACCGACCATTATTGATCTCCCTGAAGGACGTTATTGGGCACAGCTGAGGCCAGATTTGTTACCCGCTTTAATTGAAAGGAAGGGTGAGGCTACCCAGCTTGCTAGACACTATCGTGGGTGGGGAGCTATAACGGCTTTTGAGCAAGTGGCAGAGCGTGAGATATTTATGAAAGAAGGCTGGTCTTGGATTGGCTATCAAAAACAGTCTACTATTCTTGAAGCTGATGAAATGAAGGCGACGATAAGAATAGATTATTCTACTACAGACCAGGCGACTTCAGGAGCGTATGAAGCTGAGATTCAGATTGGTGATACGGTTACTGTAGGAGGCTGTGGTTTAGAAAGCTTTGAGGCAAGGCAGTTCGTTGTTAAAAGCTTAGTGAAAGTATAAGCATCAATTTCGATTAGATTAATGTATGCACCTATAGAGTAAATAAAGTAAGTAGAATGAATTAAATAGAGTGAATTAAATAGCAGCTATTAAGAAGATAGAGAAGGAATTTTGGTGAGTATTCAATGATAAAACGATTATGTATAAATGAGCAAAAAATAGCGGAGCAGGTTCTAGATATACAGAAACAAGCGTATAGGATTGAAGCAGACCTTATTGGGTTTGACCAAATCCCTCCGCTAATGGAAACGATTAATGAGCTTAAACATTCTGAGGAAGAGTATATCGGACTGTACGAAGAGGAAGAGCTCATAGGTGTGCTAGCTTACGAAACAGAACTTCTACAGGATAACACCGTTTCCATCACGATATGTAAGCTTGTTGTTCATCCTGGACATTTTAGAAAGGGCATAGCCAGTATTCTCATCAATCATCTTGCAGTATTGAGCAGAAATACTTCTAGCCTTATCGTTTCTACAGGAGCAAAAAATAAGCCTGCTATTCAGCTCTATGAGAAGCTAGGTTTTAAAGAAATAGGAGAGATTGAGATTAATAATCGGCTCACCTTAAAAGAGTTCAAGAAGAACATAAAAGTAATGTAGTAACAAATAGATGTAAACAACAGATTATAGCAATAATGGATGAATAAATAAACTTATAAAGACGCCTCCATACCCATATTCTACGTGGCTTCGGAAGCGTCTTTTCTGTGTTTCCAGAACTTTATTTCTTATGTCCACCAAAGATTGGCTGGTTGTTCCTTAATTAGAACACTGTTTAGATTAGTCACGGCACGTGAGAAGCCCTCGTCAATACTCATAATTGGATCTTCATGCTCAATACTGATGACATAATCATAGCCGAACGTTTGAAGAGCACTAATCATATTTGACCATTCTTGAAGAGAATGTCCACAGCCTACAGAACGGAAATTCCAAGCTCGAGTCTGTATGTTACCATACGGCTGCATGTCAGTTAAACCGTACATGTTTACATTATCTTGATCAATATACGTGTCCTTAGCATGGAAGTGATGAATGGCATTTTCCTTCCCTAAAATCTTTATTGCAGCGACAGGATCAATCCCTTGCCACCAAAGATGGCTTGGATCAAGGTTTGCTCCAATGTATTCATTTGTAGCCTCACGTAGCTTAAGCAGAGTGTAAGGAGTATGAACGAGGAAGCCGCCATGCAGCTCTAAGGCAATTTTTACGTCATACTCTTTTGCCACTTCACTAATGCCTTTCCAATACGGTATTAGCTTCTCTTCCCACTGCCACTTTAGAATGTCGCCATATTCATTTGGCCAAGGTGCCACTGGCCAATTTGGATACGTAGCATTTTCGTCAGAGCCAGCTGTTCCTGAAAAGGCGTTCACTACAGGCACATCAAGCAAGCTTGCTAGCAGGATCGTTTTGCGTAACACGTCATCGCTTTCCTGAGCAAACTTTTTATCTGGACTGATTGGATTCCCATGACAGCTAAAAGCACTAATGATTAATCCTCTTGAAGTAACAGCTTCAAGGTATGCATCACGTTTCTCTTTACTTTCTAAAAGCTCATCAAGTGGGCAATGTGCTCCACCAGGGTAACATCCTGTGCCAATTTCAACCGCGTCTAAGCCGGCCGCTTTAACATGGTCTAGCATATCTTCAAAAGATTTTTCTGCGAATAAGACGGTAAATACACCTAGTTTCATTTTAATCCCTCCAATTGTAATCCTATATCAATTTATCAATAGTGAATAAGGTTCAGTGCCTAGGCATTAGGCTGTGCAGATCCAGGTTTATTATCACTTAAGCGAATCGTTTGCCCAGACTGACTGCTTTCATAAATAGCCTCTATGACCTGAGAAACCATTAAAGCTTCTTCTGGTTTAACAACAGGCTCTGCTAAGCCTAGACAGCTGTCAATAAAATTAGTGGCTTGAGCGATGCCAGGGCTTTCTTCACCTTGTATCCATTTCACCGAGTTATCGAGCAACATGCCGTCTTTGGCTTGATAGAGAGTAAGTGGAAACACATCGAGTCCACCCTCTGTTCCAGAAATGCTGACCTGCTCTTTGTCCTCAGCAATATTGGCCGCCCATGATGTTTCAAAAAGAAGGGTAGCCCCGTTAGAGAATCTAATATATGCGGTAGCATGATCATCCACTTCAAAGCTTTGGTGATCAAAAGCTCCCCATTGATTCACCTGATTTTCCTGACGACTTAGCTCGTTATAGGTGGCTCCTGAAACCTCAGTAATTTGAGGGAAATCCATTAGCCATAAAGCTAAATCAAGAAAATGACAGCCAAAATCAATGAGACTTCCGCCGCCCTGTAATTCTTTGTTTGTAAATACTCCCCAGCCAGGGACCTTTCTCCTACGCAATGCTTGTACTCTTATTACCAGGGCCTTGCCAATTTCCCCAGAGCTTATTAGTCTTTTGGCTGCAATGGCTTCTTTGGTATGTCTGTAATGATAAGCAATGGATAGGGTTTTCCCAGACTCTTTTGCCGCCCTTAACATATCAAGACATTCGTTTGTTGTCATCGCCATGGGTTTTTCACAAAGAACATGCTTCCCTGCTTTTAGTGAGGCAATAGCCATCTCAGCATGAAATTTATTAGGTGTGCTGATGGTCACTGCATCCACATAAGGAAACAATTCTTCGTAGTTCATAACAGCATTAGGAATAGAGTAATCACGTGCAATCGTTTGCACTCTGGGCAATATAAGATCGCAAAGTGCGGTTACCGCAACACGATCTTTTAATGCCTGATAGGCAGGAAGATGTCGATCTAAAGCAATACCTCCTACACCGATGAGCCCCATTCTCAATTTTTCCATTTTTCGTCGCCTACCTTAAACGAATAATTTGTTTAGATTCGCTAGACTTAAGTGCTCCTAAAATAACCTCTAAGGACTTCTTACCTTCCTCACCCGTGATTAAAGGCTCAGTTCCATTCAGAATAGAAGTCACGAAATGGTCTATAACCCCTGAGTTATTCTGTCCGCCATCCTCATTAGTTTGAATTTTACCTAAAGCCTGCTTATCCTTTGTTCCATCAAGATAATTGATGATAACGGAATACTCAGGATCATCCTCAAGGCGAATGCTTCCTTTTTCCGCATAAATAATCGTAGAGTTGTCTTCTTGCCCTTTATAGGACCAGCTTGCCGTTAATGTACCAATGATTCCGCTTTCCGTTTTTAAGATACAGATAGCATTATCATCCACATCAGAATTTTCTTTGGCTGTCTGCTCGACCATGGCTCCAACCTCAACAACTTCCTCGCCGAGAATATGGCGGATGAGGTCTGCCTTATGCACACCAAGGTCACCCATGGCCCCAATAAATGCTTCTTCTTTACGGAAAAACCAGCTATCCTTGCCGTCAGCACTCCAGCCTTCTGGTCCACCGTGACCAAATGCTGTTCTGAAGGTGTGTACTTTTCCTAGTTCCCCTGACGCAAGAAGCTCTTTTGCTTTTTGATGAGAGGGAACAAATCGTTGGTTATGTCCGACCATTAAAAGTTTTCCTGCTTGTTTAGCAGCTGCAATCATGGCTTCCGCTTCCTCAGAGCTAGTGGCCATAGGTTTTTCAACTAATACGTGACAGCCAGCTTCTGAGGCTGCGATGGATACAGGCGCATGTAAATAATTGGGTAAACAAACGCTTACAATATCCAGATCTTCCTTTAACAATTCTTTGTAATCCGTAAAAACATGTTTAATTTCATAATGAGCAGCCATTTCTTTGGCTCGAGCTTCGTTTATGTCACAAATAGCGACGATTTCTGTTTGAGGATTAGCTTTATACTCGGGCAGATGACGATACTTTGCAATACTTCCAGCTCCAATTACAGCAACCTTTAGCTTAGTCATTCTCTTCCTCCCTTTTTCTATAGAAAAATCGTTACTCTTCCATTATTATGTGTTTAGCTCTGTAATGCAAATAAAAAATTCACATGGGGCATTCTTTGGAGGATTGGAAACAAGCTGTTTCTAAGTCATAGTCCAGCCTTACTCGCTTTTAACTTAAGAAATATGAAATCTTCTATGTTGGGCATCCCGCGATAAAAGAATTGTTTGTATGCTTTCTTTCAAAGCTTATAGACCTTGTTAAGCGTGCTGTCAAAAACGATAAATGCATGAATTAAAAGAAGACTAACTTGCATCTCCATTAATCTGTGTTGGATTCCCATTACGAAAAACTTTAACACCATGGGGGACATAAACCTCAAAACGTGCGTCACAATTGGCCAATCCATAACAAGTAGCTTGAAGATTTAAAGTACCATTTTCTAATGTCCAATCAGCGTCTAGGGTTCCATTTTTGACGTCAATTCGACGCACAACTTTTACATCAGGACGATCCTCTACAAAGAGGTCTGTAGGAATATCATTTTGAACGACATTTAATGTTTTTCCATCAAACTTAAATAGTTTTTGCTCTGGCTCTGCATTAAGGTAAGAAGCACATGACGTTAGAAGCAAGAGTGCAAAAAAACAACCTAAATACTTTCCTAGTCTAATCAACATACTTAACCACTCCTATTTTTAAAATCTTATAATATAAGTTTCGGTTTCCCCTAAAACTTAAATGTTATCACTATTTAATAGACGAGAGTACGAGTAAGAACCCTGCATAATATAAAGATTTTATACGTCAATTTCTTTGCTGCTGGAATATGAGGAGAATTGGAGAAAATATTGCCTTTATTAAGCTAAGATGGTTCAATTAGATAAAATGAATGGGGGAGATTGGATGGCTTTTGTAAAAATTGAAACGGTGGGATATAAGCAGTTGGTATCGAGTTTACTTATAAGCAACGATACTAATGAGGATAGCTTAGCCATTATGCTTCCGGGTATGGGCTACAATA
This sequence comes from Bacillus horti, assembly GCF_030813115.1. NCBI lineage: Bacteria > Bacillati > Bacillota > Bacilli > Caryophanales > Bacillaceae > Caldalkalibacillus > Caldalkalibacillus horti. The sequence continues at coordinate 162,959 of NZ_JAUSTY010000005.1, forward strand.
ATGACATGCCTCTTCAGTACTATGCGGCTAAATATTTTGAGTCGAAAGGCTTTGATATATTAAATGTGAACTATAACTATAAAGATAGTAAGGCCTTTAGGGATGCTTCCTTAGAGGAAAAAAGTGAATGGATAAGAGCTGACGTAGTAGGTGCCGTTAAAGATGCTCTAAATAGAAAAGAATACAAGCATGTTGTGCTTGTATGTAAATCGATTGGAACTATCGCTGGTCTTGAAGCGCTAGCTACTTTAGAAGCTCTAAAGCATTCGCAAATCATCTGGCTTACCCCATTAACTCAAGAGGAGATCATTGTTCAAGCTTTACAACAACTTACGCAAAAATCCCTTATTGTGATTGGAACAAACGATCCTTGTTATGTAAAAGAAAATGTTAAAAGATTAAGTGAAGTCTCAAACTTTAATGTGATGTTGGTTCCAGATGCAGATCATTCGCTGGAGCTGAGAGGGGATACTTCTCAATCCATCCGTATAATCGGCGAAGTAATAAACAAAATAGATCAATTTTATAAAGGAATATAAGGGGGGGGGATAGCATGCAGGAGGAAGCCTCTAAAAGTAGGTTTCATTGCTGTGCTACCTGTAAGAATTTTGTGAGTCAAAGAAATGACGAGAACGATATGGTGTATCTTTGCTCCCGCTTGGGCTACGAAACGAAGCCGAGCTATCAATTTAACTGCTGGGAACCAAAGGAAAACATTAAAAGATTGATGGATCAAGAAGGATTGAAGTAATATTTTTTGCTTTAAAAGTTGAAACCGTTCATATTAAGTAACGTATAGGTATGGTAGAAGCAAAGAGATTAGCATACAATTGATGTAGACATCAAACAAGAGGTTATCATCTGTGAAAAGGTATCGTTAACACGATACGATATCAACCAATGAAATTAAGAACATTTATTTGGAATTAAGGAGGAATGAGAATGAGTATTTTTAGAAGAATGTTTAGAATTGGGAAAGCGAATGTAAACTCCGCGTTAGATAAAATGGAGGATCCGGTCAAAATGATAGAGCAAATTCTACGAGAGCTTGAGGATGACGTAGCTAAGGTTACGGCTGCTGTCACAACTCAAATGGCCGTGGAGAAGCGCTTTGAGCGTGAGCTAAAGGATGCTGAGGCTTTGGTAGAAAGACGAGATCAGCAGGCAAGGCAAGCGCTGGCTAATGGAGAAGAGGAGCTTGCTCGTGAAGCCTTGGTAGATAAGAACCGTCATGTGGAGAAACGAGATAAAGCAAGAGCAAGCTATGAGAGTGCTAAAGCAAACTCTGAAAGGCTTCGTCAGCAGCTATCCGAAATGAAATCTAAGGTTCAGGATATGAAGGCGCAGAAGAGTACATTAATCGCTCAAGCTGAAGCAGCAAAAGCAACGAAGAAAATTAATCAAACGATGAGTGGAGCAAACACAGATAGCCTCACAAACAGCTTTGCTCGTATGGAGGAAAAGGTTCAGCAAATGCACGATGAAGCACAGGCTGCTCAGGAGCTTGCGAACGAAGGGAAATCTTTTGATGACAAATTCGAAGAAATGGTTAAAAGCACAGCTTCAAAGGATATTGACGATGAGCTAGCTGCGCTTAAGGCTGAATTAAACAAAGAATAGAAATATCTCAGGACCGCTAAAAAATACCATAGCATTTTAAAAGATGCCATCCCTCTTGATAGGGATGGCATCTTTTATAAGTGAAAGTGCATGTAAGTGAATATATAATTGTTAGCTTAAAATCTTGAACCGCCGCCTCGTGATCCTCCTCTAAAGCCAGAACCACCACCACGAGAGCCGCCAAAGCCAGAGCCGCCTCCTCTAGAAGATCCTCCCCAGCTCGAACCGCCTCCCCTAGAGGAACCACCCCAACTCGAGCCACCGCCTCGTGATGAACCGCCGCCCCATCCAGAGCCAGAACCGCTTCCCCAATGATGATGACTCATCCTCTGGAGCTGTCGTTGGCGCTGTCTTGCTAGCCTGCGCTCATGCTCGATCTGCTTGCGATATGCTTCTTCCATTTCCTTAAGGATACTCTGCATGTCAGAGCGAACAGAAGCAATAATTTCAAATTCTCCTTGCGCTAGTGCTACCTCTGCTCGACTTAGTAAATCGTTAAAATAAGTGCGATATTGAGTGACACTTATTTTAGAGCCACATTTTTTAAGGGCAGCTGAGAACGTGGAATTCATGACTTGCAGCTCTTGCTCGGCTTGTTTTTTCTGATCAATTGTAGATGTAATGAGTGCTTCGAATTGCCCAATGGTACCTTTCATTTGTTGAATAAGCTCTTCATACCTATCTACATGTCTTAAGCTTTGCAGTGTCGTGCTTTCAATTTGTTGCCCTAGACCCCTAATCTGCTGATCAAACTGCTGAATACTGGCATATCTTTGTAAATGGTTTTGCTTAATAAGGTTTAAAGCCTGTGTAAATCGATGAGCTAGCTGATGATTTTCCTTCTCTAAAGCCATATACTTATCATCTAGCTGTTTTCTCAGTTGAAGGATAGACTCCTTTATCTTCATATTCTCATCAAGATGTTCAAGCACTTGAGTGAGAAGCTTTTTGCCTTGAAAATATAGCTGATTGCTTTCCAAAACACATTGTCTAATCTCTGGAAGCAGTTGTTCTATTATAGCTTTGTTCTGTGGAATAAGCGGAATACTAGACAATTGAGCTTCCCAATGAACTTTTTCATAATCCTTTTTCACTAGCTCAATAGCGTCTTTTAGCCGACCAATTAACGGTTCGGAGTAGGAAGGAATTTCCTCCTCGACGTATTGAACTTTTTCCAATATCCAATCTCTAGCCGTTATACTTTCTCTAACCTGTTCTACGGCATGATCGAGCCAATCTTGTACTCTATTCAAAATGTCCACAGAATTCTTCACATCGCCTTCATGAAGCGCATCTTCCAGCCGTGGCAATTCCTTCTTTACTCGATCAAAGACAGAATAAGGCTGAATTTCGGTTAGAATGAGATTTTCTGTTTTAACAAGATGATCCATTTGCTGCTGAATATTTTCTTTATACTCAGGGAGCTTTGTAAACTGCTGAATATGCTCCTTCATTTTTCGGCTATCTTCTTTGAGTTTCTTTAGTTTTTCAGGGAGCTCTTTCAATAGCTCCTTCACATGCAAGGGATCAAATTGAATATTTTTTGAAGCTGTTTCGATAACCTTCTTGATGCTTTCCTTTTCTGCTATAAGCCGCTTTAATGAGAAGGATGATTCAGTCTGTTGCTGTAAAAACGACTCAACCTCCGCTAATTCCTGCTGACACTGGTCCATTACAGGAATGACTTCTTCCTCCATCTTTTTGTAGGCTGTGATTTTCTCATTGATCTTATGAATCTTGCGGTTAAAGCCCGTCACCTGATTATCTATTTTTCCAAGCTCGTCATCCACTTTCTTTTTGCTGTACCAGAACGGAATGGTCAGCTGGTTGACCTTACTACTAAGCTGAGTGGCATTTTGCAGCACATCATAAAAGGTCTGCTTAGTCTCCTTTAGATACTCAGCAGACTGGCCTCTTGAAAATTGAAAGAGTGGCTTGAGCTCCTGTTCAATTTGGTGGATAGCAACAAGAGCAGCTTGATGTTGCTCCTTTAAACTTTTTTGCTCCGTCATCAAACGCTTCCTATTGGAAAGGTGTAGAAAGAAATAGATGACAATTGCAAGTAGAAGCACGATTCCAAGGACAATCAGTAGGGAGAAACCTGATCCATTATTCGCACCAGAGTCTGTTACAGGAGGTACAGTAGGCTGATTGGCATTCGGGCTAGGACTTGGAGCAGGAGGTGTGCTTGACTGAAGAGTATCCAGCTCCTGGATAACCTCAATCATTCCTTGCTTAAAGTCTCCGTTTACTGCATGTGGAATAAAGTGCCTGTCGAGAAAGTTAGTTATATCGTTTGTACCTGAACCTCCTCCAAAGTTCTGTGAAATAGCTTGATCCAGAGAGCTACCAGTAGCCACTTGAAGATATACCTCTCCTTCACGTTGAGCAATGACCAGAAGGACTTCAGTAGGTTGTATACCCCACTGTTCAAAAGTATCCGCAGATAAGCTAGAGATTTGCTCACCATTTAAGCTCTCCATTGTAAATACGTATAGGTTTACTGTTGAACGCTCAATTTCCTGCTCAACCTCTTGCTGCTCTCCATCACTGAGCATTTCAGCATAGTCGTTGATAAAGCCCTGAGGGTCAGGAATATTGGCGTGTACGGGATAACTAGACATAAATACAGACATACAGAGTAGAAGTAATACTAAACTGCTCAGTAGCTTAAGCTTTTTTACCATAACAACACTTCCTTGTTTTAGAAGTAAAAAAATATTGTACTATATGTGAAAAGTGACATATAAAGGGGTGGATACTACATCATATCAAGGCTTTAATAAACATGATTGTAATTGTAATTGTAATTGTAATTGTAATAGTAAAAGTAAATAATTTCTAAGATAAGTATAATGGAAATCGTATGCTTTGTGCTGTATTAATTTACGTATCAAAGAAAAATAAGTTTCAGACTGAGTTGCAACGAACTTCTCCCCATGATACTATCATTACAATAATTGAGAATGATCAATGTTAATAATTGTATCAAATGTTACATACGAAGGAGTAGATAGATATGGCAAAAAAAGCAGACATGCTCTTGCATCCCATCCGTATGCGTATTATTCAAGCTTTACTTCTAGAGAACGCATTGACTGTTGCTCAGCTCGTGATAAAATTAGGTAATGTTCCTCAAGCTACCATATACAGACATATAAACCTGTTATTAGAGGCTCAGATGATTGAAGTTACAGATACAAAAAGAGTACAGGGTACAGTAGAACGCTATTTCTCTGTGGCCAAAGAAAATCTAAGTATACCCGAAGCGGAAATGCGTGCTGCTTCCCAAGAGGATACATTACGTTACTTAACAGCATTCCATACTAGTTTGTTACAGCAAGCAGAAGATTATATTATGCATACTCCAGCAGAGAATTATGAAAAGGATGGTTTTGGTTTTTGGCAGATTCCTTTGCACTTGACGGAAGATCAGTATCAACAGTTCTCTGTAAGATTTAAGGAGCTCCTTCAAGACTTTGAAGGACATGAAGCAGGACCTGGAACTAAGTCAAGGCTGTTCTCAGGCATGTTTATTCCTCAAAAAGATTCTTGAGAAATAGGTTGCTAGAAATAGCTTGTTAGAAAGAATTGAAAGGAAAAATTGAATAAGGGAGAGGTTTTTATCCAAGATTATAGGATTATAAAATTTGGTTTGAGAAGAAATTTGTTGGTGGTATTAATTCCTCTCATGCAAGCCAGGCATATATTTACTACAGATAATACTTTGTTATTTAACTTAAGTGTAGCTTCATTAATCCTAGCGGTTATTCTAATAGCTTTAACCATTTATGGTAGGGTCAGTAGCCCCCGTTCATTACATATTGAGCATGACCAGATTAAGATTGGTGAGAGAGAGTTAAGAAAAGATCAGATAAAGGAAATTGTCATGTATGGATATTTTCAAAAAAACATTGGTATCAAGCCTGTAGGAAGAAAGCTGGTTCCTGGTAATCTAGCTTTTAAGTTTGTAGAAAATAAAGATGAAGGAGTTAAAGAAATAAAGCAGTGGGCTTCTCAGCAAGATATTAAAATTAGCCATAAAAGGTTTATGACTTGGGTGTGAGACATTCATACCCATTCTCCATTAGCTTTTAGTGTATGAAAGGAATGTACAAAATGAGAATTATAGTTACTGGTGGTGCCATAATTAGAGATTCACTAGGAAGAATATTGCTGCAACAAAGATCTGACTACGGAGATTGGGGACTCCCAGGAGGAGCGATGGAGCCAGGTGAATCAATTGAGGAAACGATGAAACGTGAGGTATTGCAGGAGACAGGACTTGTAGTTGATGAATATGCGTTAAACACCGTTTACAGTGGTTCAAGAATGGAGTATGTGTATCCAGATGGAAATAAAGTTGTCTTTGTCATGTTTATCTTTGATGTACAAGCTAACTTAGAGGGTAAGCTTGCTGAAGATGGTCAAACCTTGTTGTTTGAAGATAAAGCCCGTGAATCAATTAAACTACAGTTTATGGATGTGCAAAATATCGATCTTTCGACGATTAGCTCTGTGCAGAAGCTACTCATACAAGATATAAAACAAAACATAACTACAATTCTAAGAACCTAGTTGCTATTGCTCTAAATCTTTCGTTGATTAATTCAACAGATTTTTATGGACTATACATTATAAAAATTTTTTCTTTATTTACATACATACTGTATGTATGTTAAATTGAAATAGAATTACTTTTATAAAAAGGAGATACGAATTATGCAAATGCAAACAAATAGTTTCTACCCCGTCATTCTAACAGATAAAGTAGCTGAAAGCGCTGATTTCTATTCGAAGTATTTTAACTTTGAAAAGGTTTATGAAGCAGATTGGTATGTAAGCTTGAAGCTAACACAGGATAAGCACGATTATGAGTTAGCTATTCTGAACTCGAAACATACTACTATTCCTGAAGCATACCAGAGAAGGGTGCAGGGCTTAATCTTAAACTTTGAGGTTGATGATGTGGATACCGAATATCAACGTCTTGTTGTAGAGGAGAGACTCCCATTAGAATTAGATATACGTGATGAGGAGTTTGGGCAGCGTCACTTTATTATTTCTGATCCAAACGGAGTGTTGATAGACCTGATTAAAATCATTCCACCCTCAGAGGAGGAAAGTGACAAATATGTAGAGAAGGTATGGTCTGAAGATTAAGGTGGAGCAAGGTGGAAGTAAAAGCATCCCATTAAAGAATTACTTTGGGAGCGAGCTAGCTAATCGTCTCCAATCACTTATTCAACCTCACTATAATGCTTTTCCAGCAGAGGAGTTTATCACATCTATCTCAAAACAGGTCGATCAGCTTGAGTTGAAACAAAGAGTGGCTTTAATTGCTGCTGAACTCAGGACATCTCTTCCTCAAGACTACACAGAAGCCTTGGGAATTCTTATGAAAATACTTGGACCTGAAAACAAGACTGAGGAAGGTATGTTTACGAATGGATATTTTCTAATGCCTGTTGCGTTCTTTGTAGAAAAGTATGGATTAGAGCATTATGAGATATCCATGCCTGCCCTTTATGAAATCACAAAGCGGCATACATCAGAATACTCAATACGTCCATTTTTGCAAATCTATCCTGATCATACCTTGGCTATACTCCGAGAGTGGTCTAAGGATGAAAATGCACATGTACGCCGCCTTGTCAGTGAAGGCAGTCGTCCTCGTTTACCATGGGCCAAACGGATGAGAGCTATTAAAGAAGATCCAGCTATCAACCTATCCCTTTTAGAGTCCTTATTAGCTGACTCTTCTTTTTACGTAAGAAAATCTGTGGCTAATCACATCCATGACTTGATCAAGGATTACCAAGAGGAAACAATAGCTTGGCTAGAAAAACAAATGCAAAGCGAAGAGAAGCATATGTCTTGGATTGTACGCCATTCCTTGAGGTCTTTAGTGAAATCAGGCAATGAAACGGCATTAGAGCTTATCGGACGCTTCTAGACATAGGTCTAGACACAGGTGTGAGAATATACTATAAATGGATTATGATTTAAAAAGCAACAAGTGTTAGGAGTAGCGTAATGCGACGAAAAAAAGAGGAAGCACAAGAAACGATTCGGAAGCTTATAGAGATAGGGAGAACCCATTTTACAGAAAAGGGCTTTGCCACTGCTTCACTAGAGGAAATTGTCCAAGAGGCTGCCATGACTCGTGGAGCGTTATATCATCATTTTGGCAGTAAAAAAGGTCTCTTTCAAGTGGTTATAGAACATATCCAAAGCGAGGTTGCAGAGCAAGTGGAAGTACAGGCTGCCCAAAGTGGTGAAGATATGTGGGAGCAGCTTCTATCGGGCTGTCGTGCCTTTATTACAACGGCTGTTGAACCACGTAATAGGAGAATTCTACTTATTGATGGGCCGGCTGTACTAGGCTGGGAGGAGTGGCGCAAAATGGATGAGCGTAATTCCATGCGTCTATTGCGTGGGCAGCTTGAGGAAATGCAGCAGAAAGGATATCTTAAAGAGGTGCCTTTGGTGGCTATGACACATGCATTATCTGGTGCACTGAATGAAATGTCTCTCTGGTTAGCCCAACTACCGGATTATGAGAGAGGTTTAGAAGAAGCATTGACCATTTTAAATCATTTGTTAAAAGGGTTTAAAAGTTAAAAAACAAAGCTATTTTGCTTCGTAAGGATACGAGGTTATAGAGGTGTCGCCAAGGTTGGTTTTCAAAACTTGGTGACATCTTTTTTGATAGTTTTTTAATTTCAAATTTAAATTAAAAAATAAATTTTCAGCTTCGAAATTTATGTATATAATTCCATTCTTAATGTAAATAATTATAGATATTTTGTAAGTTATAATTTACATTTGGAAAAAGATCATTTACAATGAATTCAAGGAGGTGGCGCGATGGGCGAGCTGAAAAATAGAGTTCGAGAGCTGCGGGCAAGAGATCGGCTCTCGCAGGGGCAATTAGCCGAGGTGATAGGCGTATCTAGGCAAACAATTGCAATGATTGAAAAGGGAGACTATTCGCCATCTGTTGTGATCGCATTAAAAATAGCTGACGTTTTCAAGGAACAGGTAGAGTCAGTGTTTATTTGGCAAGGTTACTAGTCGTACAGAACTCCAAATAACGATACCCAGAGTAAGAATAGCTAATAAAGCAAACAAAATGTCATATTCATAGATTACACTTAGCTTAAAGCTTAAACCACGGCCAAATGTTAAAAAAGCATAAGTAACAAAAAAACCAAGAACAGCAGCTAAAATAAAATATATGCCATTCATAAATTTACTCGTTATCTTTCCTGCCATCATATGTCCCTCCTCTAGTCTAGTTTTCCAACTGTCAGAGCAAACGACAGAGCATGATGATGATCTTAGCAAGCAAATCAGTGAAAAGGAATGGATGGTTAGCAAGCTACTCATTCTGACCTCTTTAAATACAATTCTGACCTTTGTATGGGCAACGTTAGCTGTAGGTTTAGCCTCTCAGGGGAATACTGATCCCGTTGCATATCATTTGGTAAACATTGTGCTATCGTTCCTTCTAATATTGATAACGAGTATGCAGTTTAAGAAAATTATGCACCAGTTCAATTTATTGTATCCAAATAAGCCAATCAATCTAGACGAAAAAAATGGGGATAGGGCTTATTTCGAAAAGCTGGATGAAGGTGAAAAGTGGATGGTTTATAAGGCGGCATTTAAGGCCTTTCAATCCTTAGATATCTTGTTTGTGATTGGAATCATTGTCTTGCTGGGCTACTCTATGCTCGTCCAATTTACACCACTACCAACTCTTGTCCTGACTCTAATCTGGCTGGGTGTGAAAATTATCTATTTTGTAGAAACATATAAATTTTATGGGAAGTTCACACGCTAAGAGAGGATCAGTGATAGGTCTGTAAAGTTGCCTATAACAAGCAAACCTATGAAACTATGAGAAAACTAGCACGTATAGTATGAATTGAGTTCTATAAACTAGCAAATGGGGAGGAAAAGACATGAATCAATCTAGCACGAAGCACATCTCTATGATTTGGTCTAAGACTGTTGTTGTAGCTCTACTAGCATTAGCTTTAGCGTTTTCTCCGATGGCTCAGAATATTGCCAGTGCCAATACGGGGACTGAACAGCCTAAGGCATTAACAACTAGCAGTGCAGAGGAATTTTTAGAGGAGTTTTTCTCAGCTGCCCATATTGAACCACAGTACATTGGGGCTTCAGTTGTCATAGTTAAGGATGGTCAGGTTTTGGCTGAAAAGGGCTATGGCTATGCTGATACAGCGGCACAATTAGAAGTGAATCCTCAGGAAACAACGTTTCGGGTGGCTTCTGTTTCCAAATCTATTAATGCTATAGCTGTAATGCAGTTAGTTGAACAAGGCAACATTGATTTGCAGGAGGATATTCGAGTGTATTTACCAAGCTTGACCTTCGATAATCCTTACTCAAAACCAGTCACAGTAGAGCATTTACTTGCTCATACAACCGGCTTTGAAATCCGTGATCCTAAGCCAGAGGATATTCATGGGGATCTTGAGCGAGTTGTTGGGATAGAGGAATATGTACATAAGCATATGCCTCCAGTTGTTCGTGAACCAGGTAGCTCCTATATGTACGATAACTTTGCGTCCTTACTTGCTGGTCTACTTGTAGAGGAAGTAAGTGGAGTACCTTATCAGGATTATATGGATGAACATGTATTTCAACCACTTGGGATGAACAACAGTGGATTTCTTTTAGAGGGAAGCTTGCTGGAGCAGTTAGCTACTGGTTATGATGCAGCGGGACAAGCCATGGAAGTATATACGGTCACTCCGACTGTTATGCCTCACGGTGGCATGATTTCTACAGCAGAAGACTTAGGGAAGTTTATGATCGCTTTTCTTAATGAAGGAGACAGTGAAGAGCTTCAGCTCAGTGCAGAATCAATCGAACTGATGCAGGAGTATCGTTCAGAAATTCACCCTCTATGGCCAGACACAACAAATGGCTTTGAAGCATCATTCCAATTTCCTTTGGCAGGAAGCTCTAGTGAGATATTGACAAAGGGTGGGGATCTGCCTGGGTTTAGCTCTTACTTATTTATGATACCTGAGGAGAATACAGGTGTATTTCTTACTTATAATCAGTCTGGAGTTCTACGCAACTTTTTTTATTCGGAGTTTATTTCTACATTTTTCCCACAGTATAGTGAGCCTGTAGATTTAGCTCCATTTCAGCCCCAATCTCCTGAACAATTGGAAAGATTGACGGGGTATTATGCAGACTTACGTCTTCGTAGCTTAGTAACAACGATCCAGGTTGGAGAAGATGGAGCTTTATCAATCTCTGACGGATTTCTGGGACCGAGGGCATTACAGCAGGTGGATGAGAATCTATTTGTAGACCCTATTTCTAACCAATTTGTAGCTTTCCAGGTTGACCAAAACGGAAAGGCAGAATATTTGAGGGAGCCTAACCTTAATCCTTATGGATACGCACAAAAGGGTGAAGAAGCCAAGGGCTTTAGTGATGTAAACGAACAACATCTATATGCTCCGTATATTCTACCGTTACAATCGTTAGGGTATTACCCAAATGACTCAAATCTAGCCTTTAATCCAGAGCATGTATTAACTAGAGGAGAATACGTTGAACAGTTGCTGACTGTAAGCGGTATTCCCGGTAGTCAGACGGAACAGATCGCTTTCCCTGATGTTGTTGGACATCCTAAAGCTAGTTACATCCAAATGGCCTATGAATTAGGAATGATTACAGGAGACGAGAAGGGGAACTTTGGTCCAGATCGAGTAATAACTCGTCAAGAAGCAGCAACGATGAATTGGAGACTTCTTCATTCCCAATACCCACCAGGTGCTTTTGATGAAATTCAATTAGCGGGAGAAGTAAGTGAGTGGGCTATTCCTGCGGTGCAAATGATGCTTGGTCTTGGATTACATGGGCCAGAGGTAGAGGCGAAGGAAGACGGATCAATAGATTTTCTAGCTAAAAAGGAATTAACTAAGCAGGAGGACGCTGCGATTCTATTTATGATGTTTACACAGCCAACGTACCTAATTGCTGAACAGTTAGTTACCTCACCTGCAGTAGATGGAGTAGATGAGGAAGAAGTAGAAGCATTAGAAGAAGATGCAGCGTAGTAGCATTTAAAGAATTAACTAAAATATAGTTTAAGAAGGCTGTATCTAGGCAGATTCATTTTAGCCAAGAATACAGCCTTCTTTCTATCATCATAAGCCTTTGAATCAATTTCTACAAAGCTTCTACGCAACTAAAGGTTGATGCTCTTAAATAATATTTAGCAACTACCCAATTAATAAATGATCCTCTGGATATCCAATCCTCGAAGCTCTCTTCTTCTGTGACAGGGCAAAGGCTAATGTTAGTGGTCCTAAGCGACCTACAAACATGGTAATCATCACGATGATTTTACCTATAGGACTTAATTCATTTGTTAATCCCATTGAAAGACCTGTAGTACTAAAGGCAGACGTAGCTTCAAATAAGATATCTAAGAAATGCTCTTCAAGCAAGTTTTCTGTGACGGTTAAAAGTAAAGCGACTATCAAGACACACGCTATAGAACTAATGACCACCGCCAAGGCACGCATGACTGTGTCTTGAGCAATCTTACGTTCAAATGCGTGAATTTGACCTCCACCTCTAAATGTATTTAACGTGGCTAGAATTAAAACCACAAACGTATTGACTTTAATCCCCCCACCAGTTCCTCCAGAAGCAGCTCCAATAAACATCAGAATGATGATGAAAAATTGAGAGGCAGTGAGCATTTGGCTAATATCCAATGTGTTAAAGCCTGCACTACGCGGGGTGACACTTTGAAAAAAAGCACTTGCTGATTGCTCGCCTAGACTGAGTGTACTGAAAGTAGCTGGATTCCAGCTTTCAAGGAGAAAGATGACCAAAAAGCCAGCAATCGATAATATTGCTGATGCGAGCAGAACGACCTTTGAGTGTAGGGATAGCTTTCTCCAGGATCGTTTACGGATAACATCAACTACAACGATATAGCCAAGTCCTCCAATGATGAATAAGGTGATAATTGTAAGATTCACAATTGGATCACCTACATATTGACTTAAACTATCCTCCCAAAGAGCAAAACCAGCGTTGTTAAAAGCTGAAATTGAATGAAATAGGGCATAGTAAATAGCCTGCCCTAAACCTAGATCAGCCTGCCATCTTAAAGTAAGAATAGCGGTCGCAATTGCTTCGAATACAAAGGCGATCAGAGCCATGTGCAAAGATAGCTTTACCATCCCTTGAGTAGAAGTAGACTGAGTAGTCTGCTGTAGAATCAAGCGCTGCCTGAGTCCTATTCTTTGCCCAAGTAGAATGGCGACCATGACCCCAAATGTCATAAAACCTAGTCCACCAATTTGAATTAAGATCATAATGACGACCTGACCGAATGTTGAAAAAGTACTTCCTGTATCAAGGACAACTAAGCCATTTACACAAACGGCTGAAACAGCCGTGAAGAAAGCGTCAAGTATACCCACGCTCTGACCAGAGCTAGCAGAGATGGGAAGAGCTAGTAATCCTCCTCCAACAAATATTAAGATCATAAAAACGATTAGGATAAATTGTGGAGGACTAATGTCTGATCTTATCCGTTTCATCACCTTGTTTAGAGGTTCATGTGTGCTCTTCGTATAGACTTCATCCTTATCGTTTGCGCTCATAGTCCTTCTCCAAGTGTCTTATTTCATCATTACTACCGATAATGAGCAAGATGTCTCCAGTATGTATCTCATCCTCCGCCTTCGGTGACACGTTGATATCCTGCTCTTTTTTTATAGCCATGATCGTACAGCCATAGTTAGCACGAATATTTAATTTCTTTAAGGATAATCCATCCATTGAAGGAGGGGCTTTAAGCTCAACAAGGTTATGTTCTGGTGAAAGCTCAATATAATCAATCAGATTGTTAGAGCTAATTTGATTCGCTAAGCGTGTACCCATATCACGTTCTGGATAAACGATTTGGTCGGCTCCTACCTTCTTTAGTACGCGTCCATGCATATCATTTTTTGCTTTCGCTATAACCGTAGGAATGTTCAGCTCTTTTAATAACAATGTGGTTAGAATACTTGACTGCAAATCCTCCCCAATGGAAACAATCGCATGAGTAAAATTGCTTGCTCCAAGCTCTCTTAGGACTGCCTCATCCGTGCAGTCTGCTTGCAGGGCGTGAGTCGCAACAGCTGCCATTTCTTGGACAGCGTGCTCGTCCTTGTCTACGGCTAAAACCTCGTGACCATTTGCGATTAATGTTTTTGTTAGGCTTGATCCAAAGCGACCGAGTCCAATCACCATAAATTGCTTTTTCATCCTTACACACTTCCGTTCCTAAAGAATTGAATCGTCATTCCTGAGACCATTTTATTAATGTTTTTATTTGAGAAGTATCTTATGCGATTTGTATAAGGATGTCAAAATAAAATTTGTTGCTTTACAAAATAACTAAAAAGCCTTATAGTGAATAAATGATATTCAGTTTGACGTTTTAATGACTTATTTTTTTAGTTAGCTTAGCAATAATTAAATATCGGAGAGTTCAGGAGGAGTCTGCCACCAGCAGGCTTTTTTTGTGTTTTTTTAGCTTAGGGATTCAGAAATTGATGTTTCTCACTTCGAAAAAAAAGGCATAATGAAATAGGTAGGTCAGCTATATGAAACAAAACAAAACATAACATAACATAACATAACGTTTACTTACGCAACTAGGAGAAAAATACACGGCTTATACATAATAGAGGAGGTTCTCCAATGACATTGATGCACTTAATGATTTTAGCCCCATTTCTTTTAGCTATCTTTATTCCCTTTTTTTATAAATACCTACATAAGGTACACACGGGGTGGATTGTTCTTATTTTACCAACATTATTGTTTATCTATCTGTTTCAATTCATCCCGTCCATCTCAGCTGGTGAAGTGGTTAGTGAGTCCCTCGCTTGGGTTCCTTCATTAGGCATATATTTTCACGTTTATATTGATGGATTGGGACTTTTGTTTGGTTTGTTAATCACAGGAATTGGTGCACTTGTAGTCCTGTATTCTATTTTTTATCTACAGCGTAAAGAAGAAGCTCTACATAACTTTTATGTGTACTTGTTGATGTTCATGGGAGCCATGCTGGGAATTGTTTTCTCTGATAATTTAATTGTACTCTACGTGTTTTGGGAGCTTACAAGCTTAGCTTCTTCCCTGCTCATAGCTTATTGGTACGGCCGTGAGAAGTCCGTATATGGAGCACAAAAGTCAATGCTTATTACCGTTACTGGTGGTTTTAGTATGCTGGCTGGCTTCACATTGCTTTATGTGATTACAGGTTCGTTTAGTATTAGAGAGATTATTGGATTAGTTGATGTTGTAACGGCAAGTAGTCTATTTCTACCAGCGATGCTTCTAATTCTATTAGGTGCTTTTACAAAATCGGCTCAATTCCCATTTCATATTTGGCTTCCTGACGCAATGGAGGCTCCTACACCTGTTAGTGCTTATCTTCATTCAGCGACTATGGTTAAGGCGGGGATTTATTTAGTTGCTCGATTAAGTCCTGTTTTTGCGGGAGCAGCGGAATGGTTTTGGATCATCTCTGGCTTCGGAATATTTACTTTATTGTGGGGATCTTTTAATGCTGTTAGACAGACTGATCTTAAAGCCATATTAGCTTTCTCTACGATCAGTCAGCTTGGAATGATTATGAGCATGCTGGGGCTAGGTTCGGCGGCTGTTCATTACGGATATCAAGAAGGGTACATGTTAGCTTCTGTAGCAGCTATCTTCCACTTAATTAACCATGCTACGTTTAAAGGGAGCTTGTTTATGGTAGTAGGGATTGTGGATCATGAGACGGGGACAAGAGATATTCGTAAGCTTGGGGGGCTAATGACCTTACTCCCAATTACGTTTACGATAGCCATCATTGGTTCCTTCTCCATGGCAGGTATCTATCCATTTAATGGGTTTTTAAGTAAAGAAATGTTCTTTACTAGCTTGCTTGAGGCACTAAAGATCGGTCAATTTAATATGCCTATGCTAGGCATTCTTTTCCCAATTGTTGCTTGGATAGCGAGCGTGTTTACGTTTATTTATTGTATGATTATTGTTTTTAAAACGTTTAGGGGTAAATATCAGCCTGAAAAGCTGGATCGAACTCCACATGAAGCACCGTTAGGTCTTCTCGCTTCACCAGTTATTCTAGCTGGTTTAGTCATTGTTTTCGGCTTTTTCCCGAACTTATTGTCTTATACGCTTATAGAGCCCGCTGTTCAATCCATTTACCCTAACGCTTTAAGCCCTGATCAGCGTTTAGATATCCATATAACACCTTGGCATGGCTGGAACACTGAGCTATGGATGACAATAGCTGTGGTTCTTATAGGGATATTACTGTACCTGACCTTTGCTAAGTGGAGAGGTATTTATGATTTTCTGCGTTTAAACAAAAGGGATCCCTTTGACTACGTTTATGACAAGTTGCTACACTGGCTTATTGCAGGATCGACGAAGGTCACCAATATTCAAATGACTGGTTTATTACGTGATTACTTTGCCTATATGGGGGTATTTATAGTTGCGATCTTGGGGTACGCCTTGTATCGCTATAATGCAATCAGCTTTGACATCGCAACTGTATCAGGAATTGATACGTACATGTGGATTTTAATAGCTGTTCTCATAGCTGTTACCATTTATATTCCATTTATCTCTAATCGGATTGTTGCTGTCATTGCAACGGGAGGTATTGGTTTCCTATTGGCCTTATTCTTTGTTATTTTTAGGGCTCCTGATTTAGCTCTCACACAGCTATTGGTTGAAATGGTGATGACAACTCTTTTCCTTTTGTGCTTCTATCATTTACCAGAACTACGCAAGGAAACCTTCAAGCCCGTGTTTAGAATAACCAATTTAATAATTGCTGTTGGAATGGGCGCGATCGTTACTTTAATTGGTTTGAGTGCTTATGCAATGAGCACCTCCAATCCACTGGCCCGTATTTCAGAGTATTTTATTGATAATTCCTATAAGCTGGCCGGTGGAAATAACATGGTTAATGTGATCTTAGTTGATTTTAGGGCCCTTGACACGATGCTAGAGGTGTTGGTTTTGGGAATCGCAGCTCTTGGCTTGGTGACTTTAATTAAGCTGAGGATGCAAGGGAAGGAGGATGTCTGATGCATAATAATTTATCTCTTCATATGATTTCTAGAGTGGCTGCTTTTATCGTACTAGTGTTTTCCATCTATCTCTTTTTTACTGGACATCATAATCCTGGTGGTGGATTTATAGGCGGATTGATGACCGCTAGTGGGGTGCTTCTGCTTTATTTAAGCTTTGATCTGAATTCAATTAAAAGCATTATTAAAATCAATTATGCTCATTTAATTGCTATAGGTTTATTGCTAACCATACTCACTGGTGGTATTGGAGTTTTGTTTGGTTACTCCTATTTAAAGCACTTTTTTGATTACTTTACACTTCCTTTTATTGGTGAGGTTGAGCTAACAACAGCTTTACCTTTTGACCTTGGCATTTATTTAGTGGTCATTGGCATCACGTTACTGAGTACACTGACGATTGCGGAGGATGAATAGAATGGAAATTGTCATGATTTTGGTATCAGGTGTACTGGTTACGGTAGGAACGTATTTATTGCTAACGAAAAGCATTTTACGAGTAGTGATTGGGACTGTTTTGCTTTCACATGCCGCTCACTTTCTTTTACTTACATTGCCGGGTTTGTCTCGAGGAGCACCTCCCTTGCAGGGTGAAAATGCAGCTCAATATGCCGATCCACTTCCACAGGCGTTAATCCTAACAGCGATTGTAATTAGCTTCGGTGTTACGGCCTTTATGCTAGTTTTGGCCTATCGCACGTACAAGGAGCATGGCACAGATGATCTAAATCAATTAAGGGGAAGTTCTGATGAGTAATCTATTAATGTTACCAATTCTTGTCCCTATGTTCGTGGGATGTATCCTAATCTTTTTTGCTAAACAACAAAGGATTCAACGCATCATTGGAGGAATCGCAGCTTTTGGATTATTAGCTTCGTCGATCTACTTAGCTGTAGAGGTGTTTCGTCATCCTGAGCAAAGCTTAGTTCTTGAGCTAGGGAATTGGCCGGCTCCTTTTGGTATTGTTCTAGTAGCAGATATGTTTGCTACCTTGATGGTGATGCTGTCCTGTTTGGTTGGCTTAGTATGTCTTTTCTTTGCCTTTAAAACCATTCATAATGCGCGTGAAAAAGTATACTTCTACACCTTCTATTTCTTTTTGCTAACAGGCGTAAATGGTGCCTTTTTAACGGGAGATTTGTTCAACTTATTTGTTTTCTTTGAGGTTATGCTAATCTCCTCCTATGTTCTTATTGTGCTTGGGGGAACGAAATATCAATTAAGAGAGTCCTTTAAGTATGTTGTGATCAATGTCTTTGCTTCCATTTTATTTGTCATAGCTATAGCGTATCTTTATTCAGTCACTGGAACACTTAACTTGGCAGATTTGGCGGTGCGCATTTCGGAAATAGGTCAGGATGGTATTTTACAAGCGATTGCTGTTCTGTTACTCATTGTTTTTGCCATGAAAGGAGCTCTATTTCCTCTTTACTTTTGGCTGCCTAAATCGTATTATGGACCGCCAGCAGCTATTGCAGCGTTGTTTGGTGCTTTGTTAACTAAGGTTGGGATATATGCTATTATCCGTATGTTTACACTAGTGTTTATTCACGATCCAGGCTTTACCCATAATCTAATTCTAGCTCTTGCAGGATTTACGATGTTCTTTGGGGTTTTAGGGGCAGTAGCCCAATTTGATTTCAAGAGGATATTGTCCTTTCATATTATTAGTCAGGTAGGCTATATGGCTATGGGATTAGGTATCTATACACCTCTTGCCGTTGCAGGAGCTATCTATTACATTGTGCACCATATTATTGTGAAGGCGGCTCTATTCTTATTTGCTGGGGCTACACAGAAGGTCACAGGGACAACAGATTTATACAAAATGGGAGGACTATTGAGGACACATCCATGGCTAGGCTGGCTATTCTTAACCGCAGCCTTGTCCTTAGCTGGAATTCCTCCGTTTAGTGGGTTCTTTAGTAAGTTTGCGTTAATCCTTGCTGGTTTTCAAGAGCAACGCTACATCATTGTGGTAGTGAGCTTAATTGTAGGATTACTGACCCTTTTCTCTATGATGAAAATTTTTATCTATGTGTTCTGGGGGAAGCAGAAGATGAAGTCGGAGGACCTGCTTCAAGAAAAACAAACGTGGGGATTACTCCTCCCAATCCTTCCTTTAATTCTATTAACCGTCGTACTAGGTATTGGAGCGGAATCGATCTTTCAATATTCAATGGGAATAGCTGAGCAGCTCCTTGATCCGTCTCAATACATTAAGGCTGTACTTGGGGAGGTTGCACAATGATCTTACAACTTGTGTTTAACATTGGGCTAGCAGTAACGTGGATGCTTTTGAGAGCTAACCTAACCGTCGTTGATTTTGTTGTTGGCTACCTCCTGGGTGCATTACTGCTGATAGCCCTGCAAAAAATCCTTCCGTTTAAGCTTTATTTTCCAAAGGTAATTGCTTTGTTGAAGCTTACATGGATTTTTGCGCGAGAGCTATACTATGCCAATATCGATGTATTAAAGATCGTAACTAGGCCTAAAATTAAGACTACGCCAGGGATTATTGCCTATCCTACAGAGCTTAAAACAGATCTTGAGAAGACGTTAATTGCTTCATTAATATCACTAACCCCTGGAACAATGCCTATAGCCTTTTCGGATGACGGAAAAATAATCTATGTTCACTGTATTAATATGAAGGAAAAGGATGAGATTGTAGGGCAAATTCAAGAAACCTTTGAGAAGGCGATCATGGAGGTGACCAAATAATGCTGCAGATTTCAATTTGGATCGTCTTAATTGTACTGTCATTATCCTTACTCTTTTGCTTTTATAGAGTAATCGTTGGGCCAACATTGCCAGACCGTGTCATTGCTTTGGATGCTATCGGAATTAACATGATTGGTGTCATTGCCCTAGTGATGATTGTGCAGGACACTTTAGCTTATGCAGATGTTATTTTGATTATAGGGATTCTATCTTTTATCGGATCAATTGGTCTTTCAAAATTTATAGAACGGGGTGTTGTCATTGATCGAGATCATCACTAGCTTATTTGTTCTATTAGGTGGTTTATTTATGGTCTTAGCAACACTTGGCTTATTACGTCTACCTGATGTCTATAGTCGTATCAGTGCGTTAACAAAAGGGGCAACTTTTGGGATCATCAGTGTCAGTCTAGCTGCATTCCTCTATTTTTGGCTTGATCAAGGCATGTTTAGTGGTAAAATCCTCTTGACAATAGTTTTTGTTTTCTTAACAGCTCCAGTGACTGAGTTCGTTGTTTCAAGGTCTGCTTACCATACTGGAGCTCCATTAGCAAAAAGTAATATGATGGATGATTTAAGAGTAGACATTGAGAAAAAGAGAAAAGAGCAGAAGGTACAAAATGAACAAGAAGAACAAACTTAAGTGGATGAATGGAGAGACTCTGGAAATGGAGTCTCTTGTTTTTTTCTGATGAATCATCTATACTTGCTGTAGTTGGATGTAAAGGAGAAATGTTCATGTTTGAGGTCGTTCTTAACTAACTAATTTTATATTGAATTGTAAAATCGGTAGCTTGCTCAGGCTGTGTATGCTTATAGTGTGCATGATCCAAGTGGGATTAATGGGCAAGGGGAAGGCTTTTTTAGTCATGCCAGATTTTGTGATTCATTTAGTTAAGAACACACACGTACATGAATATCTATTCCTTACTTTAGTAGATACCCGTGCTTTTGTGTAGCGCGGTTTTTTTGCGCCTATTTTTAGCTTTGGATAAGCTTGGTCGAATGGGTGTGAGGGAGTTTATTTACTATTTTCTGAAGTAAGAGGCCTGGAAGCTATACTCTTCTAAGCATAGATAAGTCTACAGCATGGACATTGTGTTCATATTGTAGGCTTTTTTTATACTATTAGAATTTATAAGTTTTAGAGGTAGATAGTATAAGAAAAACTAAGGATTTCTCCAGAAATTGACGATAAGCCAAGTTTTCTAATGCATTCAAAATGAATTGAGCTTGGTACCAGGCAGTTCTTCTTTAGATTCAAAATTAAATTTTAGGAGGCTTTAAGCATGCAACAACGGACTAGTGAAGCGTTAGAATTTAATAGGTTGAAGGAAATCATGATGGATTTTGCTGTATCAGAGCAAGCGAAAGCGATGATTCGAAATTTACAACCATCCACTTCAGCTAAGATCATTACGAATCAAATAAAGGAAACAACAGAAGCAAAAGCTATTCTTCAAAAAAGCTCCAGCGTCCCACTGCAAAGCCTGAGCGGAATGGAGCGACTAATGAGTGGGATTGGGAAGGGTGTGTTCCTTAATCCAGAACAACTTATGCAGGTTTGGACTCTGCTAGATCACGGTAAGAAAATGATTCGATTTATGAAGGATAAAGAAACGATAGCTCCTCAGGTGAGCACCTATGCACAATCCATTGCTCCGCTTCCACATTTAGCTGATGAAATTGAGCGTTGTATTCGAAACGGAAGGGTAGATGATGCCGCAAGTAAGGCGTTAGCTAAGATCAGAAAAAGGATGAATATGCTAGAAATACGTATTAAAGAAAAACTAGAGAAGATGGTACGGGCATCAAACCAATACTTTCAGGATCACATCATTAGTGTAAGAGATGGACGCTATGTTATTCCAGTAAAAAGCGAGTATAAGAAAAACATTGATGGACAGATTTTAGATCAATCCTCTAGCGGTTCAACCGTATACGTCGAGCCAGCGGATGTACGTAAATTACAAAATGAAGTGCATATGGAAAAAGTGGCAGAGGATGTGGAAGTACAGCGGATATTGAGTACCTTAACAGGGATGGTTGAGACGCATGAACATGAGCTCTCTATTAACATTGAGACGTTTGCTCATTATGACTTTATCTTCGCTAAAGCTAAGTACAGTCAAACCATAGGAGGTCAAGCTGTAGAAGTGAATACGAATCAGATTATAAATATCGTAAAGGCGAGACATCCACTTATTAAAAATGCTACTCCTTTAGATTTTCGGATAGGTAATGAGTACAGAGCATTGGTCATAACGGGTCCCAATACGGGTGGGAAGACTGTTGCGATTAAAACAATCGGTTTGCTAACTTTAATGGTTCAGTCAGGTATGCATGTACCAGTTGCAGAAGGAAGTGAGATGGCGATTTTCGAAGATATTTTAGTTGATATCGGAGACGGTCAAAGTATTGAACAGTCATTGAGTACGTTTTCTGCTCATCTGACCAATATCATTCAAATTCTTAAGCAAGCTCATTCAAACACCTTAGTCATTTTAGATGAGCTTGGAGCGGGAACAGATCCTGCTGAAGGAAAAGGGCTGGCCCTTGCTATCCTAGAGAAGCTAGCTGAGCAGGAAGCTACACTATTAGCGACAACTCACTATAGTGAAATGAAAGAGTTCGCCCAAAGGCATAGCTATTTTGAAAATGGATCTATGGAGTTTGATATAGAGAGTTTGCAGCCTTTATATCGTTTAACGATTGGCAGAGCAGGAGAAAGCCAAGCTTTTTCAATCGCATTAAAACTGGGTATGGATCGTAAGGTTCTAGAAAGAGCCCATGAGCTTACGCATCAGGAGATAAAGGATTATGGGAGGACTGAAGGAATAGAAACTATTCCTGATTATAAGAAACAATTAAGGAAGACGAAAGAGGATGAACGAGGAGAAATGAAGGAGGAAAGTCGTAGTCATACAGCAATAAACAAAAATAAAGAAAGTAACGAGAGAGTTACTAATATAACAAAAAAGCCTACAGAAACGGCAACACAAATGGAAAAAGAAACGGAAAAGCAAATGGTGGAGCATACAGCAAATTCAACATTATTAGAAGAGAATCAACAACAGGAAAATGAACCGTTACAGCTAGGAGACCGTGTCTACGTAAATAGCTTAAAAACGTACGGAATTGTATGTGAGACAGAGAATCATCGTGGTGAGGTAGGCGTTTTGATCAAGCACAAAAAGGTCACGATAAATAAGAAAAGACTCAAGCTTCAAGGAAAAGCACAGGATCTCTATCCAGAGAATTATGATCTATCTATTGTCTTAAAATCTAAGGAAGCAAGAAAGAAAAGTAAGCTTCTAGGCAAGAGACACGTAGAAAATGTAACCATTGAATATAATGAGGATGGTTCAGAAAAGAAATAAATAAGGTGAAAGGTTGCCATAGGCAAATTAGCTTTTAAATTCCTAGTTAAAATTGAAGCTATCTAACGTTATGTAGCCAAGAAGGTTGATCAATTGATTCCCTCCTTGGCTTTTTTGTACCATTAAGTAGTTTAAAACAACAAATGTTTTGATACTCATTGGAGATCTATTCGCTGTTTAACATAATCAAAGAATCCGGGTACATCCTGGATTTTAAATTGATAAATCGCTTCTAAAAGCTTAAGCTGAAGCTCCTGCCTTAAGTCATCTCTCTCCTGATAGGGTGTTTTACGTAAGGACTGATTAACCTTAGGTTCGAATTGTTTGATCAGGTGCATGGAGGCATCAATATCCTTTTCAATCGCTTGTAAAATAAAATTGTACAGAGAATACACGAGTATCTTCTCCTTTCAAATAGATTTAGTTGATAATAGATCTAATTTCGTGAGTCTTTAAAAGGCTTTTTAGCTTTTTCAATGCTCCTTGATGTGACTGGGAAATTGCCTGCTGTGACACGCTTAGCTTCTGAGCAATTTCCTTATCAGTGAGTTGCTCCTGATAGGAGTATCTAAGAATAGTTTGCTGGCGTTGGGTTAAGGACATAAACGCTTCATAAACGTCTTTACTGGCAATTTGCTGAGATAACTCATTCTGGGCTTCAAAATCTGTTATTGTTCTTAAAAAGGTATCAGGGGATGCTTCAAGTGATAGGTCTATTGCTGGATCATGTAACGTAACTTTCTCGTTTCTTTTATCCTGCTTCCGATTGAAATGCATGGCTTCATAATAGATAATCATGGAAACATATTTTATAAATCTTACTTCGGTGTAGTGTTTTTTAAAGGCCAAATCAACTTCCTTAATATGCTGTGGACTTGGATTAGTAAGGGCAGAAAGCAGCAGCTTTTTATACTCCTCGTTATTTAAAAAAGAAGCTACAATTCGGTCGGATAAAATGGAGTTCTTGAGTGGTTGATTTAGTTGATCCAATAAAAATGAGTACAGAGCATTTGCTTTCTTTTTTGAATTCATGCTTGTGTCACCTCCTTATTTTTTGTGAAATGGGTGCATAAAAAATCCCAAGCCACTTAAAAGTGACTCGGGATTATAAGCGTGTTTAATTTTAATTTCTCGATCATTAGACTCGTTGAATTAGAATGTTGCTGGCCGTTCCTAAATGACGACCTACTTCTGCTAAAATATTTGCAACCTGTGAATAGGCACCAACCTGTACACCGTCTACAATCACACGATAAACCATTCGAACACCTCCCATCATCAAGAGTTGTAGAAATGAATCTGCTTATACTTTTTGAGCTAAAATATTTGAAGCGGACCCAATTCTTTGCTCAATCGCATTTAAGATGTTCTGATGCTCTGAGAAGGCTCCAACCTGTGTACCATCGACAACAACACGATAAAGATTACCGCCGCCGCTACCTCTTCTTTGAAGATTAAACGCTCTTTCTAGCCCATTCACATGACCTCGAGCGATTGTCCGTAAAAACGTTGCATTTTTTAGTCTTTCAGCATCAGCTGCTCGATCAATAAACAAGTTCTCTGTAAGGATGGAAGGCATATTCGTTTCTCTTAAGACGGCAAAGTTAGCTGATTTTTTTCCTCGATCTGTTACGCCCATAGCTTGTACAATTTGTGGGTGAATAAGATCCTGGGCACGTACGGAGCTGGCTGGACGAGTATTATAGATAAATGATTCAAAGCCAGTACCTCCTCCAGCGTTGATATGAATAGACATGAAATAATTAGCGCCCCATTGATTAGCCAACGCGGCTCTTTGAGATAATCCAACAAATACGTCAGAATCCCTGGTCATTCGTACTTCAACACCCTGATACTCACTGTTAAGCATATCCCTAATGTGTCTAGCAATGGTCAGGTTCAATGTTTTTTCCTGTAAGCCGTTACCAACAGCACCTGGATCATTTCCACCATGTCCTGGATCAAGCATAATTTTCATCTGTGTTCCCCCTTTTTTTGAAATAGAAGAAGCGCTTCTATCTATAAAGAGGAGAATCATGATCAAAAATACAAGGTTGCCACACTTTTTTCTATCAAATCTAGTTTTCAACAAAAGTTGTGACACTATCATTATAGGGGCTATTGATCTAGTAAAAACAATGAGATATGTAGGGCTATTCTGTAGAAAAAGTCGTGGAACTCTGTTTTAGAGAAAATTTTAAGTAAAAAATCTCTAACGGACATTGCTGCACCTTAGCAGTCATACCAAGGTGCAGCTCAAGGAATCAATTAATGAGTTGTTCTACTATCAGAAATTATAAATTCAGAGGTAGATAGAATAAGAAAATGTCCGCTAGAATTGAATAGTTTAGACTCGTTGAATTAGGATTTCATTTGCTGTGCCAAGGTGGCGACTAACCTCAGCTAGTAAATTATCAACCTGTGAATAGGCTCCAACCTGCACACCATTGACAATCACGCGGTAAATCATCAATAATCACTCCTTTAATCATTCACAAATGTTATAAAGGGATAGAAGCTAGAAAGGGACAGATAAATAAACTCATATTTACGTTCTTTGAACAAGAATATTTCTTGCTGTTCCCACATTACGGCGGATTTCGTTCAAGATGTTTTGATGGTCTCCATAGGCACCAACCTGTGTACCATCAACAATGACTCGATATACATTCCCACCACCGCCGCTACCTTTGCGGAGGTTAAAGGCTCTTTCTAATCCATTGACATGTCCTCTAGCAATTGTTCTAAGGAAAGTAGCGTTAGCAAGCCTTGTAGCATCTGCCGCACGGTCAATAAACAAGTTCTCTGTAAGAATAGCAGGCATATTGGTTTCTCTAAGAACGGCAAAGTTCGCTGATTTTTTCCCACGATCTGTCACGCCCATGGCTTGTACAATTTGAGGGTGAATAAGATCCTGGGCACGAACAGAGCTAGCAGGTCTAGTATTATAGATGTAAGATTCGAAGCCTGTACCACCACCAGCGTTAATATGAATAGACATGAAATAATTAGCACCCCATGAGTTGGCTAATGCCGCTCTTTGAGATAGTCCGATAAATACGTCAGAATCCCTTGTCATTCGCACTTCAACACCTTGGTACTCTGCGACTAGAATGTCCCGAATATGCCTAGCAATAGTTAAATTTAATGTTTTCTCCTGCAAGCCATTACCAACAGCCCCTGGATCATGTCCGCCATGTCCAGGATCAATCATGATTTTCATCTGCAGAACCTCCTGTAATACGTGATAGATAGAAGATTTATAATCTCCTATGTGTTACTTGCAGATCAATATGATGAACCTTGATCCACATGATAGTGTATGTAGTCAAGCTCTTAAAGCTGTTAGACGAATCTATTAATTTTTCATATTTCCACTTACCCTTTAAAGGCAGGAATTTAGACGAATAATATGGAAGATAGATTTAGGAATGGATAAGGGGTACGATCTAATGGATTCACGTCATTTATTTCAGTCTAGTCGTTTAGTAAGGTTGTTCAGTGTATATGCGTTTCTCTCAATTGTAGGCTGTGCTATGGTGTTGTTTCGTATCGTTAAAACAGAGTATGTCTCACATCTTTATTTGATATGGAACTTGTTCTTGGCCTGGCTTCCTTTTTTGCTGGCTCTTTTACTGTTGAGTGTAGATAAAAAAAACATAGCCAAGTCAACTAAAAGCTTTCTACTGTTACTCATTGGAGCTGTATGGTTGTTCTTCTTTCCTAATGCACCATATATGATTACAGACTACATTCATTTAGGGATCGTAGACTTTTACAAGATGAGCGATGGAAAATTTGTAGGCTACAACCCCGATCTTCTAGCGTGGTATGATTTAGCGATGATCTCACTCTTTATTTTTATTGGGGTTATTATTGGTTACATTTCTTTATTTCTAGTTCAAGCATTAGTAGCTCAAAAAAAGGGGGCATTAATGGGATATATTTTTGTTGTAGGGGTTTTATTTTTAAGTAGCTTTGGTATTTATCTAGGTAGATTCATTAGATGGAATACGTGGGATATTGTTATGAATCCTTTAAGTTTATTAGTAAGTGTTGTGGAAAATATTCATGCACAGGCTGTGATGTTTACCCTGCTCTTTGGTGGGTTTCTAACTCTATTATACATCGCGTTACATACGCTGCTTCAGTGGCACAAATCAAGTATATGAATATAGGATTATTCAGTTAAAAGGAGAGATTGGGATGTCATCAAGACAGTTTTCAGAGCATTTTATAAAAAATAAAGATGTTTCACTACATTATATTGAGCACATTCATGAGAATATGGGGAAAGAGGAGCTACCGCCCATTGTATTTGTACCTGGTTTAACGGAGGGAGCTGAGGATTATAAAGAGCTAATGGAGGGCATTACAAATCGAAAAAGTGTCGCGCTGTCTCTTAGAGGGAGAGGGCAGAGTGATTCGCCTGTTAATGGATATACTCTTGAGGATCATATTCAGGATATAGAGACGGTTGTTGGCGCATTAAAAACTGAAAAAGTAGTCCTTTTTGCCTTTTCGAGAGGAGTTGCCTATACACTCGGCTATGCGATGCAGCACCCTGACCGCTTAGCGGGACTAATCATAGGAGATTATCCGGCCATACATACAAAGTTATCCGAGAAATGGGTAGATTTTATGATTCAAAGTCCTCCTTGGAGGGGAAAGGGAGTCTAGAAAGAATGCAAAGACATGTGTTTGAAGGCATTCAAAGGGATTCAAAAGAGTTGGTTTTCTGGGAGCAGCTATCTCGTCTAGCTGTTCCAGTACTCATTATAAGAGGGGCACAAAAGGGAGCGCTGCTAAGCGAGGAGCATGCAAATATGTATGTGGAAAAGCTAGCAGATTCAGCTTGTTTAACGTTAAAGAACTCGAACCATAACATCTTTGATGATGAACCGAATGAACTCCTACAGGCGGTTAAAAGCTTCCTAAAGAAAGTATAGCTAAATATTATAAAATGATCCTTACTTCGTTATCTGATAAGAACAGTGTAATTGAGTAAGGTTTTTTTCTGTTCAGATTACGCAAAGCATGTCGTCTATTGTCTCTTTTTGCTTTAGGGTTTGTCGAAATTTAAAAAGAGGAAATTTCTCATTTGCTGTCGAATAAGTATGAAGTATACATAATATTCTTTACTGGGGAGGGAAAGTATGCAAGAGGATGGCAGTTATGAAACAGGATACGTAGAAGTAGACCAAAATGGACGGATTACAGCATGTACAGATGAAATGATCGAATGCTTTAACCTTCCTTATGATCAAGTTGTTGGGGCAAATATTAGTGAACATGTTCCTGTAGAGTGCTACAGTATTTTTAAAGAATTTGTTCATTCAGCAGATGAGCTTGTCTCTAATTCTACAGACAACACAAGAATCTCTTCACTCCCTTCCGTTCAAGTAGCTACTTTTCAGTCGAGTTATTTGAAGGTATCTTTTAAATTTCTAAGAAAGCAGTCTATGCATAGAACCGTAATGGCAATGTTCACCTATCAGAAAAATAAGGGTTTGATGGGATCAGAGAGAATTAAGCTCCTGAGAAAAGAACCTTTTCATAGCACTCCAAAGCTTACGCTACAGAACAAATATAGAAAATACCTAGAGCAGGCCAATATTGAAAAAGAATTTGTCATACATTATCAACCACAAATTGATCTAGCATCAGGAGAAATCGTTGGTATGGAAGCTTTGTTAAGGTGGAATCAGCCAACATTAGGGGTTATATCTCCAACTCAATTTATTCCGTTAGCTGAGGAAACGGGTCATATTCATGCTTTATCAGAATGGGTACTAGAGCAGGCGTGTAGACAGAACAAACAATTCCAAGAGGATGGGTATCAGGAGCTCAAGGTAGCAGTAAATATATCTACTGTGTTTCTACAGAATGATCACTTTATTGAGTGTGTACAGAGAGTATTAGATCAGACTCAGCTTGATCCTCGTTTCCTAGAGCTAGAGCTGACAGAGAGCTTTTTTATTCAGAATGTAGGGGAAGCGACAGATAAATTGAATCAGCTTCGGGCAATGGGAGTACGTGTGGCTCTAGATGATTTCGGTAAGGGCTATTCCTCTTTGCATTATTTAAAGCATTTATCTATTGATACGTTGAAAATTGATCGCGAATTTGTGAAGGAGCTTTCTCAGAATCGCTACGATCGGTACATATCAACAACCATTATTAACCTCGCGCATCATCTGAATATGAATGTTGTAGCTGAAGGAGTAGAAACGGTGGAGCAGCTAGAGTTCCTAAAATCTAAATCCTGCAACGGAATCCAAGGCTATCTGTTCAGTCGTCCGGTGCTTGCTGCGGATTTTGTTAAACTACTAGCCTAGGACATTGTAGAAATAGCTTAATAGAATACTGATAAAAAGGAGTTATACCCGTATTTAAAATATCTATTAGGGACAGTTCCTTTTTAAAATAGCTTGTAGCCCTCAGTAAAGTGTACCCTTTGTAAAGGACATTTAACAGGAGCTACAAGCTTTTTTTCTATAAACCTATGATACTTTTATAGTTTATAGACTTCTGTATATTTTTGCTCTAGATATTCAACTAGATATTTGGCATTAAGCTCTTCACCTGTTACTTTTACAATAAGATCTCCAGGCGTGTAAAGCTTTCCGTACTGATGAATATTCTCTAATAACCAGCCGCGAATCTTATCGAATTCTCCATTGGCAATGACCTGATCAAAATCAGGGATTTGCTGCTTAATCGTATGTGCGATTTGGGCAGCATACAAATTTCCAAGACAATACGAAGGAAAATAACCAAATCCTCCAAAGGACCAGTGCACATCCTGAAGGACGCCCTCGGAGTCTGTGGATGGAGTAATACCTAGATAATCCTGCATTTTTTCGTTCCAAATCTGTGGTAAGTCTTTAACCTCATATTGACCACCAATCAGACCCTTTTCAATCTCGTATCGAATCATGATATGCAGATTGTATGTCAGTTCGTCTGCCTCCACACGAATAAGGGAAGGCTCAGACAAATTAATAGCTCTTGTGAATTCTTCAAGAGAGACCTGATCAAAATGCTGTGGAAAATGAGCCTTTAGATCCTCATAAAAATAAGTCCAGAATTCAAGGCTACGTCCCACAATATTTTCTAGAAAGCGGGATTGTGACTCATGGATCCCCATAGATGCCCCACCTTGAATAAACGTACCATTATAATCAGCATGAACCCCTTGCTCATAAAGACCATGTCCACACTCATGCATTGTACTAAATATAGCACTGCGTACATCCTCTTCAAGGTAACGTGTTGTCATACGGACATCACCCGTACTTAATCCAATTGCAAAGGGGTGAACCGATTCATCTAAACGTCCAGCATCCAGATCAAAATTAAGCTTTGGCAGAATAAACTTATTAAATTCTTTTTGTTGCTCAATATTAATCTTCTGCTCAAAGATCTCCTTCTGTGGCTTGTGCGGAGAAGCTTGGATACGATCTAATAGCTGAATAGTTTTTTGTCTTAAATCACTAAATAATAAGTCTAGCTTTTCTACATTAAGCCCTGGCTCATAATTATTTAACAGGGCGTTGTATGGATGTCCCTCATACCCGTAGTACTCAGCAAATTGACGTTGGAAGTCTACAATCTTTGTTAACGACTCTTCATAAAGGGAGAATTGATTCTTGCTTCGAGCCTCCTCCCAAATATGATGAGCCTTAGCTGTAAGAACAGAAAACTCTCGATTCATGCTAGAAGGAATATTTTTTGTTTTATCATATTCCTTTTTGGCTACTCTTACTCTAGCCCTTGATTCTGCGTCAAGCTGCTGATTATTCTCTGGCTTTGTTAGGACGTCTAAGCATGCACCCATTTCCTCTGAGACAAAAAGCTCAAAAGTATCTGCCGTTAAGGCTCCTATGGCTTCGGCTCTGGATGCTTGCCCTTTTCTTGGTGTTCCTCCTGATTGTAAATCCCACTGAACAAGGCCCAATAATTGTTGATAGTGCATGATTTTTTGCTCTAAGTGTGTAAAGGATTCTAGTGCGCTAGCTACGTCCGGTAATAATGTTTGATTTTCAGACATATCTTACCCCTTCCTTAATATGTAATGAAAAGTATACGTATTCCATCAATAGTATAGTATATCAGAGTAATGGTGGTCTTTCACTAAAAATTATTGTACACTAGAACGGAACACAAATGATACGCTCCTTTAAGGAGGAGCTACATAATATAAAGTAGGTGTACCATGAGTAGGAATTTAACGTTATTGACCGATTACTACCAGCTAAATATGATGTATTCATATTATATGAACAATAAAATGGATCAAGAAGTTGTATTCGATTTGTTTTTTAGAAAAACGCCTTGTAAAAGTGGCTACGCTATTGCTGCGGGTCTAGAGCAGGCTATTGAGTATATTCAGGAGTTATCTTTTACTGATGAGGATATTGAGTATTTGAAACAGTCTTCGCAATATAACCAGGGGTTTCTAGATCAGTTGCGTTCCTTTTCATTTACTGGTGAGATATATGCTGTACCCGAAGGAAGTGTGGTGTTTCCACAGGAGCCTTTAGTTCGAGTTAAAGCCAAGGTTTTTGAAGCTCAGCTCATTGAAACGGCTTTATTAAATATCATTAACCATCAGACATTAATTGCTACAAAAGCGTCTCGAATTGTAGAGGCTGCTGAGCAGGATACAGTCATGGAATTTGGTCTTAGAAGAGCACAGGGACCTGATGCAGGGCTATACGGTTCACGAGCGGCTTTTATTGGGGGAGTTCATGCCACATCAAACGTGTTGGCAGGCAGAGAGTTTCAGATTCCAATTAGAGGAACACATTCCCATTCCTTTGTCCAAAGCTACCCAACTGAAACAGAGGCTTTCGAGGCATTTGCTCGTACGTTTCTAACGAACTGTATTTTACTAGTGGATACGTATGATACGCTGGCATCAGGTGTGCCTAATGCGATTCGAGTTTTCAGAAAGATGAAGGAGGAGCTAGGAGAGGCATTTGTCAATTATGGCATTCGTCTAGACAGCGGAGATTTAGCTTATTTATCGAAGGCAGCTAGAACGCTATTAGATGAAGCAGGTTTTCCTGAAGCGATTATCGTAGCTTCAAGTGACCTAGATGAGTATTTAATTCGTGATCTAAAGGGACAGGGGGCTAAAATTAATTCATGGGGAGTGGGAACAAATCTGATTACCTCTAGGGATTGTCCTGCGCTTGGTGGAGTGTACAAGCTTGTAGCAGAAGAGGAGCAGGGAGTACTTAAGCCCAAAATAAAGGTGAGTGAAAACCCGGAAAAAATCACCACCCCTGACTTTAAGAAGGTTGTACGATTCTATGATCGTAAGCAGCACAAAGCGCTGGTTGATCTTATCATGCTCGAGCATGAAGAGATTCCGACTGAGGAATTTGTTGCCTTTGATCCGGTGAATACGTGGAAAAAGAAGAAGATCAAAAACTACAGCACTAAAGAGCTTTTGCTCCCTATATTTATTGAAGGAAAGCTTGTTTATGAATCGCCTAGCTTAAAGGAGATTCAAGAATATGCTAAGCAGGAAAAGCACACATTCTCAGCAGAAATTCTAAGGCTGACAAACCCACATACGTATCATGTTGACTTATCTCCAGCGTTATGGGAGCTGAAAAACACGCTGCTAGCGGAGGCTAGACATTCTGAATTCGAAGAGTAAAGTAGTTATGATATTAAGGAGTAATTAGTGGTGAAAAGAAGAATAGCTAATTATGGTCACAATGAATAATTAGTGGTGAAAAGAAGAATAGTCAGTTGTTATCGCAAAGAGTAATCAACGGTGAGATGAAGAGTTTTTAATAGTGAAAATGAAGTATTATTCTTTGTGAGATAAGGGGTTGTTCACAAGTAGAACTTTCTACGTGTGTTCAGCTTCTTTTCTTTGTCTTTCATCTGTAACGGTCATATTTAACTCTTAGAGACCCAAATTCATAGGCTCTAGTCTCTAGGTCATATTCGACACTTAGATGGAAAATCCGCCGATTTTAGTTCAAGAAACACTTGTAAGGAGCATATTTGACCGTTAGAGATTATTGAGGGTCAAAAATCGCTTCTAAGGTGCAAATATGGCCGTTAGAAGTTTCGGAGCCCCAAGAAGTCGACATAGATGCAGAAATATCCGTAATTCTAAATTAATAAATCGTTATTTTCTTAGGGACCAAAGCTTAACGGTAAGTAGGCATTAGTTGGATAGGAGTGAAATGGTACGAATAGATGGTGAAGAGCAGGACTGAGGAGCTGCTTCAATTTTCTTATCTAGTTGCTTAATCAGTAGTTTCTCCTTACTTTGATCCAGCTGACGATAATGATGCTGATGATTAGGCTGTTTATCCATTTCATCTGCAATATGAACAATTTCCTGTAATCTGCTTAACTGAATCTGACCTTCTGGTAACAGGGAATCCGTGTGTAGCAGAACGGCTAGGGATATCTCCTTCGCAGCCTTTGGATTTTCACCAAGTCGAATAAGCAGCTTGTGGGCTCGCTCAGCTCCTTTAATCGGGTGAATGTCATTTTTTTTGTAGGCGTTGTAATCCCACTCACCATCTTTGTACCAGGTATAATGTCCGATATCATGTAGGAGACCTGCTTTAGCGGCCAAGTCAGGGTTAATTCCCTTTTCACAGGCTAATGAAAAAGCATGATAGGCTACTGAGATGGCGTGTGCCATACCGGATCGACGAATGTACTTTTGGGCGATAGGATGCTGGTAAATATCATATATAGTAACGTTACGCATGAAAAACACCTCCTTTTTATGGTATTATGGGTCTAGTATTTAGGGTAAATTTTTTCTACTTTATCATACTTGTAAGATGAAAGCAATAGATGAATATTGGCGATCTCTGTTAGTCTAGGATTATCCAGTATCTTTGCTTCGGTCTATTCAGTATTTAGGAGGAAACAATGAAGGAAGATCAGGTGATTTATACCCTTTGCTTTATAAGAAAAGGGACAGAAATTCTAATGCTTTATCGAAACCATCCGCCAAATGCTAAGCAATGGAACGGTGTAGGTGGCAAAATAGAGCATGGTGAAACACCAAAACAGGCTATTCAGAGAGAAATCCTAGAAGAAACAGGGCTCGACGTAGAGAATTTAGAGTATCGTGGCTTAGTGACTTGGAACGAAGAGGGCGGTACTCATGTGTATTTGGCTAACGCCTACAACGATTCATTTGTACAAACAGATGAAGGCTATTTAGCTTGGAAGCCTTTAGAATGGGTGTTAGAAAGTCCTCAAGTTGTTTCTAATATTCCTTTGTTTTTACCCGATATGCTAAATGATAAACTCAGTGCTAAGGAGCATGCTTTTACGTATGAACAGGAAGAGTTAGTCGGATATAAGGTAGTAGATTTACCAGATCATTGGAGGATGTAAACATGTTTGAGCTAGGCAAAAAGGAGATGGACGGACTGCTTCGTTTTAACCAGCAAACGATACCCGTATATATTTACACACCACTATGTGGAACGTGTAAGGTGACAACGAAGATGCTAGAAATTGTAGAAGCAGCATTGCCAGAGCTTAAGTTATACTCGTGTAACTTGAACGCTGTGACTGAAGTTGCTGAACGCTGGAAAATAGAAAGTGTTCCATGTTTAGCTTTCATTCAAGGAGCTCAGGTACAAAAGAAGATTTATGCCTTTAAATCGGTTGATGAGGTATATGAGATGCTAAAGCCTTTTGCTTGCAGGAAAAGTAATAGTAGGAGATTAATTCGGTTAGAGAGGGAAGTGATGAGAGTGAAAAAGCTAACAAATGAAGATTTTGATCAAATGGTTACTTTTTTTGATCAGATGGCTCAAACTAGCTGGCTGAGCTCAATACATGCCGAACTAGCTACATATGTCCCGCAGCAGAACGGTATTATTGCTCTTGATGTAGGCTGTGGAACGGGACGTTTCCTTCAGCGAATCCAGCATCAAATAGCAGAAGGAATTGGTATCGATCTTTCCCCAGAAATGATTAGAGAAGCGAATAGGCAGGCTGACCTGCTACAACTAACGGATCGGTTTGAGTTCCGTGTTGGGGATGCGTATGAGCTTCCTTTGAAAAACGAGAGTGTGGATGTGGCTATTTCTACCTGTATGATGTTCTTACTTCCAGAACCTGAAAAAGGGATTGAAGAGCTACATAGAGTTTTGAAAAAACAGGGAACACTTTTGATGCTAAATCCTTCACCATTGATGAATCCTGAACAGGCCTATGCTGTAGCAAAGGAGCAGGGAATTCCACAGGAGGAATGGGAGTATCTTTGGAAATGGTCAAACGTTTCAACCAGAAAGCATCGTTACGCAAAGGAAGAGCTTAAAAGTATGCTCCAGCCGGCATTTACTCAAATTGAAATCGTGGATGTCTTAGATGGATTAGCTCATATTACCATAGGTCATAAATCTTAAACATTTTGCTCTTTCAGCCATCTCAGAACTGGCTGGAAGGGCTGTTTTGTTTTTTGTGCGAAAAAATGCTCAAAGGGACAGCCTTCTGATTTAACTCGTTGGACAATATTTTCTAGAGAAAATGGATCTGGAGAAAGTGAGCTATTAACCTCCTTCCAAAAAAGTGGGGTGGCAACAAGAGCATCTTTATTTCCCCTTGGGGAATAGGGGGCAATAATCGTTTTTCCAGCAGCGTGCTGGACGTAATCCACATAAAGCTTCTTCCCACGCTTCGCCTTTAATCTTTCAACAGTAAACCAATTAGGCTCTTTATTCACCAAATAATGGGCGATAAACTGTGTGAATCTTCTTGTGTCATCATAGGAAAACTGGTGATCAGGAAGAGGGATGTAGAGCTGTAGTCCTTTATTTCCAGATGTTTTGATGAAAGAATACAGATTTAGCCGATCAAGCACTTCTTTAATAGCTAAAGCGGCTTCAATCGCTAATGAAAACTCCTGACGTGAAGGTGGATCAAGATCAAACACGATTTCAGAAGGACCAGATGTATGAATCGTTTGAAAAGGGATGTGAAATTCAAGAGTTAATTGATTTCCTAGCCAAATCAGCGAGGTGAGATCAGAACAAACTATATAGGTTATATCCTTATCTTTGTGTCTTTGAATATATGAGGGAGCATAGTCAGGACAATTTTTCTGGTAAAAAAAATCATCACCTACGCCATGTGGATAGCGAATAGACGTTAATAAACGATACTGTAAAAAGGGCAGAAAATAGGGTGAAATATCCTGAAGATATTGTAAAAAACGGGCTTTGGTTATGTTCTTTTGAGGCCATAGGGGCTTGGAGAGACTTGTAAGGCTTACGGTATGAGTACCGATTCTTACATCCCTTTTTTCTTGTATATAATCGGCCATCACTATCTCCTCCAACATATGACTTCAAATCTACAATTCTACATCAACTAGGATGAACTTCTGTAAAGGTTTGTATACTTGGATGTCTTAAAGTTGAGTTTGATGTCTTAGTTTAGTTTGAATAGCAAAGGCATCTGATATGACACTGCCTGTCATCTTGCTGTAAAATAAAATTAAAGTATATATGCTCATTTAGAAATAAAGAGGTGTTTATAAATGAATAAAACTGGATTAGTCCTTGAAGGTGGAGGAAGTAGAGGGATTTTTACTGGAGGGGTTATTCAATATTTGATGGAACAGGACATCTATTTGCCTTATGTAATCGGTGTATCTGCTGGAGCATGTAATGGATCTTCTTATATTTCTAGACAAATGGACCGCAACCGTACCGTGAGTATTGATTTTCTTG
Source organism: Bacillus horti (assembly GCF_030813115.1). Taxonomy (NCBI): domain Bacteria; kingdom Bacillati; phylum Bacillota; class Bacilli; order Caryophanales; family Bacillaceae; genus Caldalkalibacillus; species Caldalkalibacillus horti. The sequence continues at coordinate 199,607 of NZ_JAUSTY010000005.1, forward strand.
ATAATCCAGAGTATTTATCCTTGACAAACTTTATAAAGAAAAGACAGCTATTTGGTATGGACTTTTTGTTTGATCGATTGCCTAACGAGTTGGTGCCATTTGATTTTAAAGCCTATGAGCAAGGGAAGGAAGAATTTGTGGTGGGGGTAACTGATTGTATGACAGGGGACCCTATTTATTATAAAAAATCGGAATATATGAAAGACATCTTAACGTTATTACGTGCTTCGAGCTCATTACCATTCGTTGCTCCTATCGTTTCTTTTGAAAATAAAATGCTTATGGATGGAGGTATCTCTGATCCGATCCCGATTAAGCAAGCAGTTAAAGATGGTCAATCCAAAAATGTAATTATCTTAACGCAAAATCGTGAGTATGTGAAAAAGCCTCAGTCGTTTGGCTGGTATTTACGAAAAAAATATCGTGACTATCCTGGTTTAATTCAGGCTTCCGAGAGAAGACATATCGTCTATAATGAAACGTTACAATATATTAGGGATGAGGAGGCAAAAGGGAACATCTTTGTCATCAGCCCGACTGAAAAATTAAAGGTTGGACGTGTAGAAAGAAGCAAAGAAAAATTAACGGATTTATATGAAAGAGGATATGAAGATGCAGCTAAGATGGGTCCTGCTCTAAAGGAGTTTCTTTCTTAGATATGACGGTATCACACTTGAGTTATAATATTAAAATGATTAGAAGGTGGAGGAATAGGTATGGAGGTTCGAAAAGCTTCCAAGGAAACAGACCCTGGAAGCTCTTTAACGTATGTGTGTTTTCTACCCACAGCAGGTTGTTGGGTGGGTATTAGAGCTATTTGTGCTAGAGAGGTTAACACTACAAACTCCTGTTTCAGGAAGTTCTAATTCAACTTTTTGGGCTGCCTCAAAATCGCCTGTTAAATGAGCCACAATTGAACGTACCTGCTCATAGCCAGTTGCCATGAGGAACGTTGGAGCTCTGCCATAGCTTTTAGATCCGACGATATAAAAACCTTTTTCAGGTTGTCTGAGCTCCTTTTCACCGTGAGGTCGAACAGTACCACAGCTATGAATATTTGGATCAATAAGCGGGGCTAATGCTTCAACACTCTCTGTTATTGTATCGATTGACGTTCGTATTTCGCTAAGTATATTAAAATTCGGTCTATTCCCCGTATTCACAATCATTTGGTCTATCCCTGCTAAAGTTACGGCTTCTCCTCTTTTATCTCCTACTATGCTTATCTCATCATTGGCTCGTTCAACATATTGAATACGAAATGATTTTATAACCTCAAGCTTTCCAGAATCTACGAGCTGATGGATGTGGCTGCCAAGAGCTCCTCTGGCTTCAAGGGCATCTTTTTCTTCACCACCGTACGCTTCTTCGACGTTATCTCGTCTTATGATCCATAGAATTTCAGTCTTTGGATGCTCTTCTTTTAGTTTTGTTAAATCAATCAAGGTGTTTATAGCAGAATGCCCACTTCCAACAACCGCCACTTTTTTGTTCGCATACTGACTTTTTTTATTCCCCAACACGTTTGGAATTCCGTAAAATATGTGTTCATTGCTCTCTTTTTCTTTATTGAACCACGCACCACTAGAGTTTGCTGGATTAGGATTTCCCCACGTTCCGGTTGCGTCCATAACAGCTCTTGCTTCAAATGTTTTGAAAGCTCCATTCTGCTCTGTATAAAGCACAAAAGGAACGTTCTCGCGATTAGTGGTCTTCATTTTATCTATATTTTTTCGACTAATAGACAGGACTTTTGTATTCACATGTACGTAAGGTTTAATCTCAGGAATATTAGCTAAGGGTTGAAGGTATTGCTCTACAAGTTCTTTTCCAGTCGGCAGTAAGTCTAATTTTGGTGAAGTCCAATTTTGTTCGCTTAATAGACGTGTCGCTACTTTATCCATGTTATAACGCCACGGGGAAAAAAGGCGAACATGCTCCCATGTAAGAATATTGGCTCCTACCTGCGAGCCTGCTTCTAAAAGAAAAAAGGGTTGTTTTTTATGGGCCAAGTGTGCTGCCGCTGCTAGACCTACAGGTCCAGCCCCAATAATCGCAACGGGTAACAAATCAGTTTGATTAATTTGATTTTGATCTTGGATCTGTTGGGGTTGAGATGTACAGCAACTTTGGTTTTCTAAAGGTATGTTCATGGAATTCATAAAGATTCTCCTTTTGATTTATATTTAATCAAAAAAAATTGATTTAAGGATTAAAAAATTTATGAACAGCTTATTTTGCTTTCTTTTCTAAAGACACAACAAAGCTCCTCAGATAAAACATGGTTGACTTGAGCCTCGTTTAAATCATAAAAGCTCCAAGTCCCGATCGTCTCTTTGGTAATTAAGTTAGCTTCTAACAAAATTTTCAAATGGTAAGAAAGCTTAGACTGAGATATTCCAAAAACATCCGTTAAGTCACATACGCATGTTTTACCTCGCTGGCAGAGCTGATACATAATCTCAAGTCTTTTTTCGTCTCCTAGAGCTTTAAAGATCTTCTCATAATGTTTTAAAGGGGGCATGGTTTGAGTATTCATTAGACATCTTCCTTAATCAATTTTTTTTGATATAGCTATTATATACATTCTTTTTATTCAATGACAACCATTTAATCAATTTATTTTGATTTAGGGGAAAATAACTGGTTAATATCTAGGCTGTATGGAAGAAACCAAAAGAAATCTTTTGGTTATTCTCCCGTTTCAGCAAATTGCTTAATTCTAGTCCCTACCTCATCACGAACACGTTGAAAGAAAGCCCACTTCTCTTCTTCCGTTCCTTCAGCTTTTGCGGGATCATCGAATCCCCAATGAACTCTTTTTACATTAGGAGGGGTAAGAGGACATTTATCAGCAGCATCTCCACATAGGGTCACAACAAGTTCTGCCTTGTTTAGGATGATAGGATCAATGATGTCTGATGTTTGCTTAGAGATATCAATGCCAATTTCATTCATCGCTTTCACAGCGTTTGGATTAAGCCCATGTGCTTCAATTCCAGCACTGTACACGTTCCATTCGTCGCCCAAATGCTGTTTGGCCCATCCCTCAGCCATCTGGCTTCTACAAGAATTCCCCGTACATAAAAAGTAAATGGTTTTCTTAGACATAGTTTTAGCTCCTTTACATGACTATTATTGTGCTTAATGAATGATCACTAACCAAAGATACAGTCCCACTAAGGTAATAAACAGGGTTGGAATCGTTAAGATGATACCAATTTTAAAATACGTCCCCCAAGAGATCTTAACTCCTTTTTTAGATAAAACATGGAGCCACAGTAACGTGGCTAGTGAACCAATAGGCGTAATTTTTGGACCTAAATCGGATCCAATCACATTGGCGTAGATGAGAGCTTCCCGAATGACACCGCTCGTATCTGTTTCTGCAATTGCAAGGGCATCAATCATAACTGTAGGCATATTATTCATTATGGAAGATAGAATGGCTGCAATAAATCCCATACCAATCGTGGCTACAAAAAGGCCTTGATCAGCAGCCCACTGTATAACATCAGCTAGGAGTGATGTTAACCCAACATTTCTGAGTCCATAAACGACAACGTACATCCCAATGGAAAAGAAGACGATCGCCCAAGGGGCTCCTTTTAGAACTTTTTGAGTCTGAACAACAGGGCTCCTTCGAGTCAATAACAGAAAGGAAATAGCCACAATGCCTGCTATGATTGAAACGGGTAATCCGATAAACTCACTAGCAAAGTAGCCAACAAGCAGAACTCCTAAGACTATCCAGGACAGCTTAAACAGCCTTGGATCTCGAATGGCAAGGACAGGTTCTTTTAATTGAGAAAGCTCATATTTCTTAGGGATACTTTTACGAAAATATAGATAAAGAACGAGAATACTAGCGGCTAAAGCAAAAAAGTTAGGTACGATCATTCTCGAAGCAAACTCTACAAATCCTATTCCAAAAAAGTCGGCTGACACGATATTAACCAAATTACTGACGACTAGCGGAAGAGAAGTCGTATCGGCTATAAAGCCACTTGCTATGATGAACGGAAAGACCATTTTTTCCTTGAAGTTTAAATTGCGTACCATGGCTAAAACAATGGGAGTTAAAATGAGAGCAGCTCCATCATTAGCAAAGAAGGCAGCAACCAGGGCTCCAAGGAAGGATACATAGACAAACATTAAGAGACCATTCCCTTTGGCTGCCCGTGCCATATGCAAAGCGGACCATTCAAAAAAGCCGATCTCATCCAAGATGAGTGAAATAATAATGATAGCGATAAAGGCAAGAGTAGCGTTCCAAACGATCTGCGTAACATCCCATACATCTTGCAGACTAACGACTCCTACTAATAAGGCTAAGAGAGCACCCCCACAAGCAGACCATCCAATAGATAAATGTTTAGGCTGCCATATCACAAAAATAAGGGTAACTAAAAAGATAAGTGAAGCCAAAACGGTTTGTAACAATCGAATCAATCCCCCAATTAATCACATGAAATTTTTAATCCCTGTTCCTCTAGCCATTTGAGTTTTTCTTGCTGGCTAGGAATGTGTTTTAAGACATCATCGACCATGGGGAAGTATGCACTATCTCGGTTTAATGAATAATAAATCCACTGTCCTTTTCGACTTTCATTAACTAATCCAGCATCCTTTAATTTTCTTAAATGCTGACTAATAGCAGGCTGAGACATGCTAAAAATCTCAACAAATTCACAAACACAACACTCTTGATGTTCAAGGAGGCCAATCATGGAAAGTCTAGTTTTGTCCCCAAGAAGCTTTAGAACAGCCGCTTGGTTTTCCAATGTCATGTTCACTGTTTTCACCACCTAACGAATAAGCATTTGCTTATATAATAAAATGCTTATTTATAGAAGTCAATAAAAAATAGACCTGCTACATTTACTCGAAGACTATTAAAGTATAATTTCTAAAATGTCAGGATTTTAAGTCAAAGTGCAAGTACCATAATTTTAATGTAAATTTATAACTAAAGGTATGTTACGCGCATCCACATTTAATAAGTCTAAGGGGAAAAATTTAGAATGAATATCATAGAGAGATTTCAAACGGTCATTATTTTAATTGCTATTGGTATTGGACTTTTATTAGGACAAATCACTTTATTTGAACAGCATGCAGAAGTTCTTATCATTCCATTTCTATTATTCATGCTATATGGACTCTTCTTAACGGTTCCATTGGCGGGGTTAAGGAAAGCTTTCAGCAATACAAAATTTTTAAGTGCGAATGTTATCCTAAATTTTTTATGGACTCCTTTATTGGCATGGGGGTTAGGCGCTATATTTTTATCAGAACACCCTATGATATGGCTTGGATTTATATTATTATTAGTAACTCCTTGCACAGATTGGTATTTGATTTTTACTTCCATTGCAAAAGGAAATATGTCTCTTTCAACCTCTGTTTTACCTGTTAATTTAATATTACAGCTCATCTTATTACCAATCTACTTATTAATCTTTGCTGGGACAATGGAAACCGTTGGATTATCAACAATTATAGAGAGTGTAGTGTTAGTTTTATTCGTTCCATTTATTCTAGCAAGTGCTACACGATATGGCTTTAAGAAAAAACAAGAAATTTTAAAGAATAAGATTATCCCTTTCTTTGCTTCTTCTCAAGTCATATTTCTATGTTTAGCTATTGTGGCCATGTTTGCATCACAAGGCTCGTATTTACTAAACAACCTTGAAGTCATTTTACTTATGTTAGTTCCCTTATTACTGTACTTCATTATAAATTTTATTGTAGCTCAAACGGCAGGGAAGGTATTGAGTTTTAGTTATGAGGATATCGTTAGCTTAAACATGACCATTGTGGCAAGAAATTCACCTGTTGCCTTGGCTATTGTATTAACCGCCTTTCCAGATCAACCATTAATAGCACTAGCTCTAATTATTGGACCATTAATTGAGTTGCCCATATTAGCAGTAGTAGCTCAAGTCTTATTGAAGCTTAATAAAGGAAAAAACAAGGAACTATTATAGCTCAAGCATTTCCTGTGTTTCACGAATGCCACCAATCATCGAGCCGGCAAAAGACCGGCGTTGCAGGATCAATGACAGTACTTGAAGAGAATTTTATAATTTTATCTTAATAGGCGATAATAAAATAAGAATCTAATTTCAATTCGTTTAATATAAGTTGTCGAGGTATTTTGATGGATATACGACCAATTACACCATTTGAACCAATAAGTACAGATGTAATTCCTGAAGGGGAAAACTGGGTCTATCAAGTTAAGTGGGATGGTACACGTGTACTTACTTATTACGACGGAGTGCATACAAGACTATATAATAGACGACTAAACGAAAAAACAATGCAATACCCTGAGTTAACAGACTTATCCTCATATTGTACTGCCTCATCTGTTATTCTTGATGGAGAGATTATCGCTTTAGAAAATGGAAAACCATCATTTCATGCCGTGATGAAGCGTGATCATTTAAAGGATATGAAGAAAATTGAGCGTGTAAGGACAGAGGTTCCTATTTCTTATATGATATTCGATATCCTTTATTGTGATGGGGAATGGGTAACTAACAAAAGCTTAGAATACAGGCAGTCTTTATTGGAACGTATTATTCTACTTAATAAACATGTCCAGCTTGTACCAAGCTACGAAAATGCAATACAACTTTGGAAGACAGTCGAGAATTTTAATTTAGAAGGGATTGTCTGCAAAGATCTTAATAGCTTGTACTTAATTAATCATAAAAATAACAATTGGCAAAAGAAGAAGCACTACAAAGACCTCATTGCAGTCGTAGGTGGAGTAACACTTCGTAACGGAGTGGTTAATGCCTTAATCCTTGGTCTTTACGATAGGGCTGGCCAATTGTCGTACATAGGTCATGCAGGAACAGGAAAGTTAAAACACTCTGATTGGAGACAGCTAACAAAAATTATTCAACCATTGGTGCTCGATCAACGTCCTTTTATAAATAAACCTGAACGGGATAAGGATGCAGTGTGGATAAAACCTAAAATAACAGTTAAAATTCAATATATTGAGTGGACAGAGGGTCGTTCTCTAAGGCAGCCAAGTATACAGGCATTTGTTAATGTTTCCCCCGAGGAATGCGTGTGGGAGGAAGATATGCACAGATAAAGTAAAGCTGCTCTAAACATACAGAGTTATTCGGTCATTAATATAATTAAAGCTTGTGTGAGAAAAATGATTACAGTATCTTTCTTACACAAGTTTTTTATTTAGAACACTTCAACAACACTTTTAAGAAATGATTGTATGGTCTTTATGGAATCGCCCTGACGGAAAGCATTATTAAAAAGATATCCTCTCTTTTATTAATATGACATAAGGTGTCGTATATGAGGTCTATAATGGGTGGTAGATTAACGAAAGGAGTAACAAATCATGAAACGAATAATTTTAGATTTAGCGGTTACTTTAGATGGTTTTATTGAAGGGAAAAATGGGGAAGTTGATTGGTGTATTATGGATCCTGAGCTGGGGTTTAATGATTTTTTAAATCAAATTGATACAATCTTTTATGGAAGAAAAAGCTATGATTTATGGGGACAATTTACGCCTGATATTGAAGCTACGGATGCGGATAAAGAATTATGGGCATTGTATCATAGTAAAGAGAAATATGTGTTTTCTAGGACGCAAAAGGATACTGATCATAAAGCAATATTTATAAATGATCGTATTCTTGAAGAAGTAAATAAATTAAAGAATAAGCCTGGCAAAGACATCTGGCTATATGGTGGAGCAAGTCTAATTACAACTTTTATCGATTTAGGACTTGTTGATGAATTTAGATTATCTGTTCACCCTGTTGTTTTAGGAGAAGGGAAACCGCTGTTTGAGGATATAAAACAGAGGCTGAATTTAAAATTGGTTAATGCAAGAACGTTTTCTTCAGGTGTTGTACAACTAATATATCATCTTGATGGGAATGAATAATTTTACACATTCCAATGATAAAATCGTTAGTTTCATATTAACAGCGGCAGGTCTAAGACTTTATTTTCTGGTCTTCGACCGCCGCTTTTTCATTTCTAATCATGACAGCAGGTGTCGTAATACGTCAGTTATACTGTGAAAGCTAGAAAATAAAAACTCGAGGTGGAGTCTATGAACGTCTATGATATCGTAATTAAAGGAGCACGTGAGAATAACCTAAAAAACGTGAATGTCTGCATCCCGAAGCGAAAAATCACGGTCTTTACTGGTGTCTCGGGCTCGGGCAAATCCTCCCTGGTCTTCGACACCATCAGCGCCGAAGCTCAGCGGCAGCTTAACGAGACGTTTTCCGCATTCATCCGCAATCGGCTGCCCCGGTTTAGTCAGCCGGATACCGATCTCATCGAGAACTTATCTACGGCGGTTGTGATCGATCAGAAAAGGCTCGGTGGCAACTCCCGTTCAACGGTCGGCACGATCACGGATATTTATGCGATGCTCCGGTTGCTGTTCTCCAGAATCGGCAAACCTTTTGCCGGCAATTCACATGTTTTCTCGTTTAACGACCCGGCGGGTATGTGCCCGGAATGCTCCGGAGTCGGACAGGTGGTGCAGTTCGATGTAGACAAGCTGCTCGACAGGTCCAAGTCGCTGAATGAAGGCGCGATCCTGTTTCCCGCATTTAAAGTAGGGGGCTGGTTATGGAATACGTATGCCCTATCCGGACTGTTCGACAACGACAAGCGGCTCGCTGATTACACACCGGAAGAGTGGGATGTCCTCCTGCACGGCAAAGAAAGCAAGATCGTATACAACTCCAAATACGGCGCCATCGAATCGGATTACGAAGGTCTGCTGCCCAAATTCACCCGCCTGTATCTGAAGCGGGACAGCAGCGAGATGTCCGAAGCCAAACGCGAATCGGTTGACTGGTTCTTGTCCTACAGCGAATGCAGCTTGTGCAAGGGAAGCCGGCTTAATCAAGAGGCCTTAAACTGCCGGATTAACGGTTACAACATAGCCCAATGCGCGTCAATGGAGATTGGAGAGCTTATTCGTATGATTGAAGCCATTCGGGATCCCGTTGCTGGCCCGGTGATTGATGGAATTCTGACCCGGCTGAACCATCTGGTCTCCATAGGGCTGGAGTATCTGAGTCTGGACCGACAGACCGCAACTTTGTCGGGCGGGGAGTCGCAGCGCATCAAGATGGTCCGTCATCTGAATAGCAGTCTTACCGACATGATCTACATTTTCGACGAGCCGAGCGTCGGGCTGCATCCGCGAGATGTCCATCGTCTGAACGGTATGCTGCGCCAGCTCCGAGACAAAGGGAATACTGTACTTGTTGTAGAACATGACCGCGAAGTAATGGAGATCGCCGATTACATCATCGATGTCGGACCTCATGCGGGAACCCGTGGCGGAGAAATCGTCTACGAAGGCGACTTTGCGGGCTTGCTCCGAGCGGATACCTTGACAGGACGGTACTTGAAGCATAGTCTGCCCTTGAAAACTTCAACTAGGGTTCCCAAGGGTCGGATGCCCGTAGCTGGCGCTAGCCTGCACAATCTGAAGGATGTGACCGTCGATATCCCCGTCGGTGTGCTGACCGTGGTAACGGGTGTAGCCGGCTCAGGCAAAAGTACGTTGATTAACGGAGCATTCCTGCCATCGCATCCGGAAGCGATTGTCATCGACCAATCGGCTGTGGGCACATCCAACCGCTCCAATCCGGCCACTTATACGGGGATGATGGACGAGATACGGAAGCTGTTTGCGGCCGCCAACAAGGTGAGCGCATCGTTGTTCAGCTTTAACTCCAAGGGAGCCTGTTCCAACTGTCAGGGTCTCGGGATGATCTACACGGATTTAGCCTTTCTCGAGCCAATAAGGACGACTTGTGAAGTTTGCGCGGGCAGGCGGTTCAACGATGAAGTGCTAGAGTATAAGCTGAACGGAAAATCCATCAGCGACGTCCTCGCCATGACGGTACGGGAAGCTTCGGGGTTCTTCAGCAGGAAGGAGCTGCTCCGTCAATTGAAGACGTTGGAGGATGTGGGACTCGGATACGTGACTCTGGGTCAGCCTTTGAGCACCTTGTCGGGCGGGGAATGCCAACGCATCAAATTGGCCGGGGAGCTTCACAAGGAAGGCAGTCTCTATGTAATGGACGAGCCGACAACCGGACTGCATATGTCCGATATCTCTCGTCTGATGGACATTATGAACCGCCTAGTCGACGGGGGCAACACGGTGGTGGTCATCGAGCACAACCTAGATGTGATCAAGAGCGCAGACTGGATCATTGACATGGGCCCTGAGGGCGGACACCGGGGTGGCCGAATTGTATTCGAAGGCACTCCTGCCCAGCTTGCTGATGCCGAGCATTCGATAACGGGGGCGTATTTGAGCAAGGCAGATACCGACCAAGGTGAGTCTTCGCTGATCTAAACTTACAAAAAAGTTATTCTGTCATTAATAGAATTTAAGCTTGAGTGAGGAATATGCTTACCATATCTTCCTCACACAAGCTTTTTTTAGAACACTTCGTATCGTATTAACAGAAATTTAGGTGAGCTATTCTTTAATCTCAAAATTTGGATTCCATTCGACCTCCCATAATTAATAATATTTTGTTGCAAACGCAACAAAAATAGAGTACATTATATGCAGTTTAATTTTATTGCATTTGCAGCGAAAATATGGGCTAAGGAGGTAATAATGAAGGAGGTTCTTCGTGAAGTTGGCATGATAGCGAGGGCATTAGATTCTATAAGCAATATAGAATTTAAAGAATATGAGCTTACCAAGGGGCAGTATTTGTACCTTGTGCGTATATGTGAAAGTCCAGGAATCATTCAAGAGAAGGTAGCTGAAAGACTAAAAGTAGACCGAACAACAGCAGCTCGAGCTATAAAGAAGCTGGAACTGAACGGCTTTATTGAAAAAAGAGAGGATAAGCAAAACAAAAAAATTAAAAAACTCTTTCCAACAGGCAGAGGGAAGAATGTTTTTCCTTTTCTACAAAGAGAGCATGAGTATTCCAATACCGTTGCCTTAGAGGGGTTTTCTGAAGAAGAAATAGAAGCTATCTATAGCCTTCTTCAGAGAGTGCGAAGAAATATTGAAAAAGACTGGGAAGCTGTTAAGAAAGGAAACAAGAGAACGTATTGATTACGGGGATAGGGGAGACCATGCAGATGACTGTAAATTTAAAACGATGCACCATTGAAGATATGCTAATCCTGCAAAAAATTAGTATAGAAACGTTCAACGAAACCTTCAAGCAGCAAAATTCGGCAGAAAATATGGCTGCATACTTAGAAAAGGCATTTAATGTTAAGCAACTAGAAAAAGAGATAAACCATACTTCCTCCCAATTCTTTTTTGTCTATTGCAATGATGAACTTGCTGGATATTTAAAGGTGAACACCGGTGACGCACAGTCTGAAGAGATGGGTGAGGAATCACTTGAGATTGAAAGAGTATATATAAAGAGGAAATTTCAAAAGCATGGACTTGGAAAATATCTTCTAAATAAGGCTTTAGAAATGGCATTAGAAGATAATAAAAAGAAAATTTGGCTAGGGGTATGGGAAGAGAATGAAAATGCCATAGATTTTTATGAGAAAATGGGGTTTGTTCAGACTGGAACCCACTCTTTTTATATGGGTGATGAAGAACAAACAGACTATATAATGACCAAAACACTTAGTTAACTTTCTGAAAGCTAGATTAATATATATCTAAATTGCTAAAAAATTTCATACAAGAAAGTAGCTGATGTTAAAATTTCTTACAAGAAAATAGCATATGTTAAAGGTTAATACGAGAAAGGGTGAATGTGTTGGACAAAGTAGAAGTTAGAATCATTACAGAGCAAACAGATTTAGATGCAGCTTTTCATATAAGAGAGGTCGTCTTTGTTGACGAGCAAAACACTCCTTTAGAGGAGGAGTTTGATGAAAGAGATGATGAAGCGGAGCATATTCTTGTCCTTTATGAAGGAAAGCCTGTAGGCACAGGCAGACTCAGAATGGTAGAGGGAGTGGCTAAGCTTGAACGCATTTGTGTCCTTGCTACACATCGTAAATACGGCTTGGGCAAAGTGATTGTTGAAACGTTAGAACATATTGGTCTAGATAAAGGAGCTACTTCTGCTAAGCTTCATGGTCAAACTCAGGCAGAGGCGTTTTATATTAAGCTTGGCTACCAGACAGCTTCTGATGTGTTTATGGAGGACGGTATCCCCCATGTGTTAATGACAAAGAACCTTTAAGAGTTTCATATGTCCGTTAGAGATTAAGGTAAGTAGAAACCTGTCCAAAAAAAACTACTTTTTACTTGGGACAGCCTCATTTATTATTTCTTTTTCTAGCTACACAGCATATTTCGTGTCCTTTTCCTTGACCCTGTAGATTACTCATTAAAGCCATCTTGGCTTCAAGCTTTAGGGAGCTTGCCCCAAACTTCTTCCTATATATCTGCTCTAACTGATTGGCAAGCTGCCGAGTGAAAAGAGCTTCAATGGAAAAAGGAGTGTGCTCTAAAAGCAGAGGAATGCTTTTCTCTGAATAATGGTAGAGATGATCAACCTCAGTGAATATAGGGGAGTGTGCTCCATAGGACGTATTCATGAAGGACTTTAGATTTGGCACGCTGAAAAATAAAACACCATCATCCTTGAGAAGATCAGCTACCTGATTTAAAAAAGCGACAGGCTTTGGTACATGCTCAAGGACATGCCAAATAGCAATGGCCTCAAATGGCTCCAAACGATTGGCCAATTCATCAGTTAATATGGTTGGAATCAACTCTAGCTGATAATGCTGCATAGCATACCTACAGGAAAGAGAGGATGGTTCTAATCCGGTGACATCCCATCCTGCATGCTTTGCCATATGCAGAAATTCGCCTGTTCCTGAGCCAATCTCTAAAAGCCTTCCTTTTTGAGGAGCAAACATCTCTAGCTGTAGAGTATTAAAGGTGGCGTGGTCTTGAAAGGTAAGATGAGCGTATTGTTCACGCATTTTAATCCAGCTTTCATTATAGATTGCTTGGACCATGTCTTGCTCATTAATATGTTCAGCCTCTGTTTGGAAAAGCAGTTCACAGGCTTTGCATTCAAGTAGCTTAAAGCTAGGATATGTGTGAAAAAGGTTAATGTTATCTGATGATTTACATAAAGGACAATCCATTGTTTGCTTTTTGTCTCCCTTCCGAAAATCCTGTATCCTAAGTTATTCACTTGCAAGGAAAAGGGTGTAGGGGTTAGAAGGAATGAAACAAAAAATAAAAAGGATGAAGGGCAGTCAAATGACTAGCCTGTTTCATCCTTTTTTCTTGTCGTGCGTTTCTTTTTCTGTGGTTTTGTTTCGTTAATGCTAGCCTGCAGGGCGTCCATGAGGTTGATAATATCCGTTTGCGGAACCTCTTTGGCAATTTTAATTTCCTGTCCTGTAATTTTACTTTCAATGAGTTCATGTAAGGATTTTCGGTATTCGTCCGTATACTTTTCAGGCTCAAACTCTGCCGTTAGCTGTTCAATCAGCTGGATGGCCATGTTCAATTCTTTTTCATTTAAATCGATTGCTTCAGGAAGTCCAGGTACATGCTCTACGTTTCTAACTTCATCTGGATAATAGATCGTTTCTAGCACCAAGCCTCGATCATACACACGAATGACAGCTAAGTGCTGCTTGGAGCGTAGGGTAAACTTTGCTAAAGCAATTTTTCCTGAATCCTTCATCGCTTGCTGTAGTAAGGAATACGCTTTTTCTCCATTTTCATTAGGACCAACAAAATAGGAGCGGTTAAAATAAATGGGGTCAATTTCATCTAGGTTAATGAAATCAATGATTTCAATGTTTCTGGTTTTGTTAGCAGCTAACTCATCCAGTTCATCTTTATCTAGAATGACGAATTTCCCTTGCTCGTACTCATAGCCTTTGACGATATTTTCTTGCTTTACTTCCTTCTCACATACAGCGCAGGTTTTTTCATATTTGATGGGATTATGACATTCGTTATGTAGATACCTCATTTTAATGTCTTTTTCCTCAGTAGCTGTAAAAAGTTTAATAGGAATATGGACAAGTCCAAAGCTGATCGAGCCTTTAAACATTGTATGCATAGGTAACACATCCTTTCAAAATTTAATCAAATCCTACATAGTGATACAACTGTTCATAGTTTGCTCATGTTTGCGCAAAAAAATAACCTCTTTTTGTATAGACAAAAATCGCCTAATAAAATATACTTTATATATATAAATGTTTATTAAATATTTTTTATAAATGTATATATCTGAGATTAAAGTAAATAGTACATATCCATTATAACTACGAATCCATTATTATTAGGAAAGCTAGAGGCTTACGAAATGAAAGTACAAAAAAGAAAAGCTTTATGGAAGCAGTCTAATTTTTTCTTTTTATTTAGCTCACAGGTTAGTCAATCGATGGCGTTTATTTTGCTACAGGTAGTGGTGATGGTTGAGATATATGCTCAAACGGGATCGGTTTTTGGATCCTCGCTAGTTCCCGCTATAAATGCGTTTGGTTTATTTATAGGAGGAGTTTTGGGTTCGTACTATATGCAGCATTTCTCGGAAGTACGTTTACTACAGTCAATTGGTCTATTAAGAGCAGCTATTGTGGTTGCGCTTGGGTTTGTGCTTTTTAGTGATTCAACAGCATTGGTAGTATTATTAACTTTATTATTTTTACAGGCTTTGGCAGGTTCGTGGTATCAGCCTGCCCGCTTTTCCTTATTACCAAGGGTGGTTTCAAAGGCACAATACATGAAGGCTAATGGAACTCTAGCGATGATTCATCAAATGTTTATGACTGCTGGGTGGGCACTAGGTGGTGTGCTAGTGGTTTGGCTTCCACTTAGCTGGATGATTGGTTTAGTGTCTTTTCTTTTTGCTTTTTCTGGAATAGCTATTGGTATGATTAAAATAGCTAAGAGGGTAGATATTGAAAGTGATCTAATAGTTAAAAGCGTTGAAATGGAAAGGGCTGAAATAGAGGGTGCTGCAAACACAGGTGAAGCTAGGAAACAGACAAACAAACCCTTCCCTGCATGGAGAAAGGTGTTTACATACCCGATTATTCGTACGGTAACGATCATGGACTTTTTTGAGAATTTAGCCAATGTAATTTGGGCGAGTGCCTTTCTACTTATCTTTACAACTGAGATTTTAGGTAAAGGAACAGAATGGTGGGGCTTTATTAATGCCTCTTATTGGGTGGGAGCGATTATTGGGAGCGTAACGATCTTAAGTATAACTTCTATATTGGAAAAAAGGCTAGGCACTGTGATTGCCATAAGCTCTTTGGTTATGTGTCTGATGACGCTACTATTCGCCCTTATCCCTATACCATGGCTCGCCTTGATTGTATGTGTATTAATGGGACCGGTTTATCAGGCAAGAGAGATTTGTCAGGAAACGATTATGCAGGATGTATTAGAGGAAAAAGAAAGAGCCAATGTGATGGCAGCAAGGAGCGCCTTGCTAACACCATGGTCCAGCTTAACGTTTTTAATCATGGGATTTATCGGAGAGAAAATAGGAATACAGTGGGTTTTCATCTTAGGTGGGGCTCTATATGGACTTACGTTTATTGTGGCTATTTTTCAAAAGAAGCTATTGGAATATAAGTATGTGGTGGATGAAGTTTCTCTTTTGGATTAGATACAGGGGGGAAGCATTAGAAATAAATAAAATTGAAGTGAGAAAGGAGATTCATTAGTATGAAAAACTATATTATTTTTGGAGCTAGCAAGGGTTTAGGGGATGCTTTTTCAAAAGGTTTACCTCAAGCAGGGGATCAGGTTTGGATTGTCTCTAGAACTAAACCAAGAAGTCTTGATGTAGCAGACGGGATTCAGAGGCATTGGTTGGAAGTGGATTTGTCTAATAAAGACCATAAAAAGAGCATGATAGGTGCTCTACAAGGCAAAAAAATCGACGTACTCATCTACAATGTTGGAATATGGGAGAAGGAAGGCTTTGAGGAGCATTATGACTTTGAAAAAGATGATCCAGAAGAGATTGCCAATATCATTCATGTTAACCTAACTTCAACCATTACATTTATCCAATCCTTGCTACCTAGCTTAAGAGCTGCCGAGAATGGGAAGATCATTTTGATTGGCTCTACGGCAGGATTAAGTAATACAAATAACTCACAGGTATCCTTTGTAGCATCAAAATTTGGCCTAAGAGGAATCACGAACGCTTTACGTGAACACGTTAGGAAGGATGGGATTGCTGTGACCTGTATCAATCCAGGAGAGCTGGCTGCCGAAATTTCGTTTGAAGAGGGAGCAGAAAAAGCTATTGAAATGTATGAGGGCACTCGTATTCCGGTCCAGGATATTGTTTCGATTGCAAAGTGTATTGTTAGCTTGTCAAAAGTATCCTGTGTCAAAGAGATTAATATTCCTGCTATAACAGATTTGAATGCATGATGCCTGTAGGCTACACGCATTAGCAGCATATTCCGACTGCATACTGTTCGTAAGAGCTTTAATTCTCACTGAGTGTGTGGGTTAAAGTTTTTTTAAAAGCTTTTATGTATGAAGGATATATACATATTATGAAATGATTTAGCTGTTGAGTGTATTTGGAGGGACAATTTCAAAAGATGAGAAAGTGTTTTATGAAAAGGTTTTTCAGGTGTAAAGTGGTTGACTAATCAACCATTTGCTTATATAGTTGACTAATCAACTAATTGTTGGTTCTAATATTTTGGGTTAGGAGTTGTTCGTCAGATGAAAAAAGGGAGAGAAAGTATCGCTAAATGGATATCCGTTTTGCATCGTCAATTTCAGGTCTATTTAAATAGAGAATTAAAGGAGTACGATATCCAGTCCTCAGAATATATTTTTCTAGTTAATTTATATGAGAGGGATGGAGTGTCTCAGGAAAAGTTATCTGAGAGCTTATATATAGATAAAGCTGCAACTGCACGAGCTATACAACGCTTAGAGAAGCTTGAGTACGTAAGTAGAAGAAGAGATGAGAAAGATAAAAGAGCGTATGTGGTAACGCTAACTGAAAAGGGAAGAGATGTGCAGAATGTGATCAAGGAAAAATTGGGTTATTGGACTAAAACACTCACTTGTGAGCTTACGGATGCTGAGCATCAGGAAATGCTCAAGAATATTAAGCGAATGTCTTTGAATGCTCTGAATGAAACGAAAGGGGAGCTATAGCATGAGTGTAGATAGTATGAGTACAGGTAATACAGATAGTATGGTGAAGCAAGAAAAAGACGGCATGAAGCTAATGCGCTTTATGCTAATGACAGTAGCTTTATCCTCCATGAGCGTCATGATGTTTAACATTGTTATCCCAGAAATAAGCGTTGATCTAGGACTATCCCTTACTCAGGTGAGTTGGTTATCCTCCGGTTACATTCTTATTTATGCCTTCGGAACGGTTACTTATGGGAAGCTGGCTGATCGGTTTCAATTGAGGAATGTTCTAACCTTGGGCTTACTTCTTTTTGCCTTTGGTTCGTTAGTTGGTCTTTTTTCTTCTTCTTTTTGGGGAGCGCTAGTAGGAAGGCTCATGCAGGCTGCAGGAGCTTCAGTGGTTCCGGCGTTAGCTATGATTATTCCTGTTCGTTATTTTTCACAGGAGCGTAGAGGATCAGCGATGAGCATGACAGCCATTGGTCTTGCGCTCGGAAGTGTCCTTGCTCCTGCTGTATCCGCATTGATTCTAAGTGTAGCTGACTGGCGCTGGTTGTTTGTTCCGCCGATGCTTTTGCTATTGCTACTCCCTTATTATCGTAAATATTTGCTTTTACCTGCTACTGGTGTACAAGGGAAGTTTGATTGGCTAGGAGCAGTCCTTCTATTAGGAGCAATGGCCTTATTGCTCTTAGGGATAACGTATGGATTGTGGCTGCTTATCCTACTTGGGACTCTTCTATTACCCGTTTTTTATGTGTGGATTCGTGTAGCTAAAAATCCTTTTATTCATCCTGGCTTGTTTCAGAATACTAGCTATAGGACGGGGATTATCTTGACCATCCTGATTGCGACAATGGCTAATGGGTTGTTCTACTTATCTCCTGTCATGCTTGCAGATGTATACAGCATTAACTCTCAATGGATTGGGTATGCGTTAATTCCTGCAGCCATTGCTTCTGCACTGTTGGGTAGAAGGGGAGGAATTCTAGCAGATAGTAAAGGGAACACGACTTTGTATACGGTGGCTGCTGGACTTTTAACTACTTGCTTCATTTTATTAGCTGTTCTTGTTGATGTAGTGTCAGTTTGGCTCATTCCCCTCCTTTTCATTTTCGGTAATGTTGGTCAAACTTTTATGCAGGTTTCTGTAGCTAATACAGTCTCAATGACGCTTTCAAAGGAGCAGGTTGGTGTAGGGATGGGATTTTTCTCTATGATGAATTTTATCACAATGGGGATGACAATCGGTATTTACAGTCGTTTAGCAGAATGGGATGTACGAGGTTGGAATTCTTTCCTCACAACAAGTGAGACAGGAATGTTTAACAATATCTATCTTGTTCTAGCGCTGATGCATGTGATTGTTCTTTTATTTTATCGTGTTTCCTTTGGAACGAAAAAGTAGGCAAAGATGTTCGGTACCCCAAAGGCTTTCACATTGGCTTCCCGCAAGAAAGCAAAGAACAAGTGGATGAAATTAATATGCGCTTGAAAAATGACGGTTACAAGGTTGCCCCGCCAGTTGATAATCATGGTTATAGCTTTTACGTTAAGTCTCCAGGAGGATTTTTGGTTGAAGTTATTAAAAGAAAGAACAGGTGAGAACATTAGATAGAGCTGATAGAAAGGAAGTTACAGTGTTATTCTTTTTCTTCTACATGGATCGGTTGTAGCTCATTCATTTTACAGCTAATCGCTTTAAATTTGAGTATAAATACCCCAGGAATAACTAGAAGTATGAAACCTAGAAATAAAGAAAAGAAGGAAGAGATTATTTCTGGAATGAAGCCTGCTAAGAACGTACCTAACATAGCAAATATTCCACTTACTACAAATGTCACACTTCTTATTCTAGAAAGATATTGATCTGGTGTAATGCCTTGATGCACAGTAATTTGGGAGACAAAAGCCATAGATAGAGCACCATCAAATATGATCATGCCTAGGCACATTAAATAAAAGCTATCATTTAAAAATAAAATGAATACTCCTAATGAAGAGATTATTAGTAATGAGCTTAAGAAAGTTAACCAATTGATCGATTTAAACCATCTCATGATCAGGACACCTATTAAATTACCGATACCAGCAGAGCTAAGTATTATTCCTATTTCTCCTGCAGAAAGGTTTAAGGTGATATCTGTATGAAAAATAATGGTCAGTGGTATAAAAACGGTAGAAAAGCTAAGTACACATAGTACCACTAAACTGATCAATTGTGGAGAATTAGCAATTAATAACTTTAGGCCTTTATTTGAGTTTTTGATAAAATTCATTAGCTTAATCGTAGGAGTTGGAGGTACATCATGTGAAATGGAAGCTGATATATGTTTGTTTTTTACAAGAGATATTAAAGCCATGGCTGTAATAGATAGTACGCCACAGATCATTAATGTTGGGCTTGAGCCTAATTTCCCAAGTAAATATCCACCAAGGGCAGGTCCAATAATCGTACACAGGGCATCTGCTGCCTCTAAGCTTGTATGAGCTTTTAGTAATTTTTCTCTACCTGCAATCAGTGGAACCATTGCAGAAAAAGCTGTTCTACTTAATAGAGCTAGTATTCCCATTACGAATAATACAATAGCCATTATGGTAGAGTTAAAGTGATCTAAAGTTATTAGAAAAGATAGAATGAACAAGCAAAACGCATAGATTAGATTGCAGACAGTTGAAACACGTACTTTATTTTTTGTTTCTAGCCAAGTCCCTAAAGGAATGGCAAATAATATTGCTCCAAGTTGTTGGGAAAGAGCAACAAGAGCAGTTATTAAAGGAGAGCTTGTGAAGGCTAAAGTGATTAAAGGGATTACAAGCTCTCTAAATCTATCATTTAATATAGAAAAAAAGTTAAAAAACCACATTGAAGTAAAGTTTTTATTGATAAACATAACAACTAACACCTTCTACGAATGATAAAGAAAGTCTATTTTTTCAACGCATTAACTTGCTCTTCAACGGGTGTTACGTAGACTGTTTGTTGATTATCATAAATGACATATCCCGGCTTAGAGCCATTAGGCTTTTTCACATGTCTAATTAAGGTATAGTCTACAGGGACCTGACTAGAGCTTCGTGCTTTACTGTAATAAGCTGCTAGCTGAGCCGCTTCAAGAAGAGTTTGGTCAGTAATTTGCTCGCTTCTTATTACAACATGAGATCCTGGGATATCCTTTGTATGCAGCCAGGTTTCGTTTGGACGAGCTAGCCTGTTTGTAAGATATTCATTTTGCTTATTGTTTTTGCCCACAAGAATTTCTACACCCTCAGAGGACTGATATTGATCAAGCTGAGGCTTTTCATCCTTCTTTTTCTTCTTCTTTTGCTTACGACGATCTCGGATGTACCCACCCTCAATCAGCTCTTCCCTTATTTCCTCTACATCGCGCGGTGAAGCATGCTCTAGCTGTTGGATTAACTCTTCAAAGTACCGTAGCTCTTGATTAGTCAATTCTATTTGCTGGATAACCGCTTCCTTAGAATTCTTAGCCTTTTGATACAGCTTGAAAAATTGCTGCGCATTCTCGTTTGGCGTGAGCTCCGGATTTAGAGGGATGTCCAAGGTTTCACCTTTTTCATCGTAATAATTGATGACTTGAATGGAGGTATCCCCACGTTTGGCTTGGTGCATGTAGGCTGTGAGTAGCTCTCCATGAAGCTTATATGTGTCAGCCTTTAAGCTATTGTCTAGCGTTTGCTGTAGCTTTGTTAGCTTTTTTTCGTTTTTCTTCATTTCATTGCTTATGAACTTGGCAAAATCGTTAGCTCGCTGCTTAACCTGATCACGTTCAGCTTTACCATGATAAAACGCTTCAAGTAGCTTACTGATCGTTGGAAATGGAACAACTCCACCTTTAATATGCTTTAGCTCTATAAGGTAGAAATGGACTTTATCTGAGCTATTAATAAGAGAAGGGGAAAACTCCTTCTTTTTGATTGAATTCATTAAGTCTAAAAAGCTCTGTGTCACACTCTCCCTATTTGGTAGTCCTGCACGAAAGAGGACTTCCTTAGCCAATAATGGACTAATTCCACTAAATTGCTGTACGAGCTGCTGATCTAGCTTACCGGCATTAAAGTTTAGCTTCTTCACCACATCATCTGCTGTCGCTTCAAAGGGATGCTGCTTGAATTGGTCTGGAGGTGAAACATAAGTTCGACCGGGTAACACCACTCGATGCTGGCTAATCGCTCCTGTTACATGGTGAATACTGTCTAGAATCATATTTCTTTCTACGTCAATTAAAATAATATTGCTGTGTCTACCCATGATTTCAATAATAAGCCTTTTATACGTTGTTTCTCCGAGCTCATCACGACTACGCACATCAATATGGATAATACGCTCCATATTAATCTGCTCAACTCGTTGGATTATACCACCCTCTAGATGCTTTCTGAGAAGCATACAAAACATAGGAGCCTCCATTGGATTCTCAAAGCTTTGCTCTGTAAGATGTATTCTCGGATAGGATGGATTAGCTGAAAGAAGGAGTCTTACATTCCTTCCGTTTGCTCGTATATGAAAAACCAAATCCCTGTCATAGGGCTGATAGATTTTAGATATTCTGCCGTGCTCTAATTGTTGAAGCTCATCTACAATCCCGTAGACCATCATTCCATCAAACGCCATAGCTGTTCACCTCTAATTTTTCAGTATTCTAATCGTAACACCGCAGCCATAGACTGGCAAGCGGATACGGCACATACGAAAAGTTTCACTCATGTTTGTCCCTTTTCATGAATATGGTGGAGATAGGACAAAGAAAACAAGCATTGGGGTGAAACAAAGGTGAGATGGTATTCAAAGGATATCACAACGGTAGAGTCAACCTTGCTAACGAATAAGGAACAGGGAATAGCCTGGAAGGAAGCAAGTAAACGTCTAGAGAAGGTCGGACCTAATCAGATTCAGGATCAGTCGACTGTTTCGGCGTTTGCTTTGCTGTTAAATCAATTTAAGGATTTTATGGTTTTAATCCTGCTAATTGCTACATTAATTTCTGGCTTGCTTGGCGAATATATGGACGCTATTACGATTATCGCCATCATTGTCTTAAATGCGATACTGGGCTTTGTACAGGAGTACAGGGCTGAGCAGTCTCTACACGCTTTAAAGGAGCTGACGGCCCCGACGGCTCATGTTATTCGTGATGGGGAGCTACAAGAGATTCCTGCGGCTGAGCTTGTGCCGGGGGATATTGTGTATTTTGAAGCGGGAGATCGCATACCGGCGGATTTACGACTGTTTGAAGTGAAGGGGGCGTACATAGAGGAATCCGCTCTAACAGGGGAATCCTTACCTGTGCAAAAATATGAACATGCGATGAATGATGCTGAGGAAATGAGCTTGGGTGATCAGGCAAATATGGCCTTTATGGGGACTCTAGTGACAAGAGGCTCTGGGCAAGGCGTTGTTGTAGCTACAGGTATGGCGACACAAATGGGTCAAATTGCAGAGCTTATTCAAACGACAGAGGAGATGCAAACACCTTTACAGCACCGGTTAGAACAGCTAGGAAAAGTACTGATTACAGTAGCGATTATCCTAACGGCGGTCGTTGTAGTGACGGGAATTTTGTATGGACAGGATGCTTATAAGATGTTCTTGGCAGGGGTTAGCTTAGCGGTTGCGGCGATTCCTGAAGGCCTTCCTGCTGTGGTGACGATAGCGCTTGCTTTAGGAGTTCAGCGGATGATTCGTCGTAAAGCGATTGTGCGTAAGCTACCTTCTGTGGAGACACTAGGCTGTGCTTCGGTGATCTGTTCAGATAAAACGGGGACACTGACACAAAATAAGATGACGGTCACTCATCTGTATGTTAACAATGATACGATTGAGGTTTCGGGAGTGGGCTATGATCCGAATGGCGAATTTACTTTAGCGCCGGGGCATGCTGTTTCATTTGTTCAGAAGCCTTATGTTAAAAAAATTCTTGAATATGGCGTTCTATGTAACAACGCTACTTTGAAGGAAGAAACGGAAACAGAAGGAAAGCTATTGAAGCGCAAAAGGACATATTGGGATATTACCGGAGACCCGACCGAAGGAGCTATTGTTGTAGCTGGAGCTAAGGCTGGTGTTTGGAAGGAGCAGATTGAGCGAGGATATCAGCGGCTTGAAGAGTTTCCATTCGACTCCGAGAGAAAAATGATGAGTGTGTTTGTTCAAACATCTGGAGGACAGAAAAAGGTGATAACCAAGGGAGCACCAGATGTTCTGCTCCAGCATTGTACGCACGCGTTTTGGAGAGGGAAGGTGACAGCACTAACAGATGATATACGCAGAGAAATTCTTCGGGCTAATGATCAGCTAGCGGAAAAAGCTTTGCGTAACCTAGCCATTGCCTACAGAGAAATCAAGGGTGACGGTTCGCTCATGAACGAGGCAAAGGCTGAACGAGAGCTGGTTTTCCTCGGGCTGTTTGGCATGATTGACCCTCCTAGAGCTGAAGTGAAGCAGGCTATAAAGGAATGTAGTCAGGCAGGGATCAGAACAGTCATGATCACAGGGGATCATCAGAAAACGGCTGAAGCGATTGCTTATGAGCTAGGAATCCTAAGAGAAAGAGGGCAATCACTGAACGGAAATCAGCTACAGGCTTTAAGTGATGAGGAGTTTGAATCGATGGTCGAGGATGTCTCTGTTTATGCAAGGGTGTCTCCTGAGCATAAGCTTAGAATCGTTAAAGCGCTACAGAAAAAAGGTCATGTGGTGGCTATGACAGGAGATGGGGTCAACGATGCTCCGGCGATTAAAGCAGCTGATATTGGGATCGCGATGGGGATAACAGGAACGGATGTAGCTAAGGAAGCCTCCTCTTTAATATTAAGCGATGATAATTTCAGTACAATCAAAGCGGCTATTGAGGAAGGGCGTAACATTTATGAAAATATCCGCAAGTTTATTCGATATATGCTTGCCTCCAATGTCGGAGAGATCCTAGTGATGTTTTTTGCTACGCTAGCGGGCTTACCACTTCCCTTGGTACCTATACAAATTTTATGGGTCAATTTAGTGACTGATGGTCTACCGGCTATGGCGTTAGGGGTGGATCAATCGGAGAAAAATGTGATGAGCCAGCCCCCTCGAAGTCGGAGGGAAAATATATTTGCTAGAGGCTTAGGGTGGAAGATTATCTCTAGGGGACTCTTAATTGGTTTGGCTACTCTAGCGGCATTCTGGCTAACTCTACAGGAAAACCCTGACGATTTGGTTCGCGCTCAAACGATAGCGTTTGCCACCCTTGTCATGGCTCAATTGATTCATGTGTTTGATTGTCGTAGTGATACATCCATCTTTAGTAGAAATCCTTTTGAAAACAGATGGTTAGTCCTCGCTGTGTTAGCGTCACTCTTGATGATGATCGGAGTAATGTACATTGAAGCCTTGCAGCCTATCTTTAGAACAGTTGCTTTAGATGTGAAGGAATGGTTGTTTGTGCTCTTCTTTGCTGCCCTGCCTTCCGTAGCATTGAGCTTTACTTATTTGTTTAAAAGAAGAAGATAAAAAAGTCCCTTATGTGAGAAGGTAAGTGGTAATGGAGCATGACTGGAAGACCGTTGCTCTAACGGTCATATCGAACCCTTAGAGCAAGTATTGTGCGGGTTTTGTGCTGTAACGGACATATTAGACCCTTAGAAGCTAAATCACATGAATTTGGTTTGAATTTTACTTCTAAGGTGCTCTGATGTCCGTTAGAATTTGTGATGGATGGAAAAACACTTCTAAGGTGCGCTCATGTCCGTTAGAACTTCTGGATTCGACACGATCACTAGAAGTGATAAGAATGCTATAAGAAAATATTGAGTATAACAGCGGGGTAAATAAAATTTAGAGGTATGGGCTACAAACAGCCCATACCTTCTTTATTAATGATAGAATATCTGTAAGGATTGTTCTATTAATAGAATGAATTAATTAAAGTTCAGGTGATCTGAAAGATTTAGGAAAGCTGGCATAGAGAGTGTACAGCTAACTAGAGTAAAGTCAGTGGCTCATCATATAATCCACATTAGATAAAAGTGAATGTGAAAGTATCAAGGACAGTTGACGGTTACATCAAGCAAAGACAGTTCAAGCGACAATGACAGTTAACGTGAAGTGTAGAAAGTGAGGAAAATGGTATGGAAATTAGACAGCTAACAGCAAGCGAAGTAGAATTACATATTCAACTATCTGAATTTGCTTTTCAATATGAGCTTTCTAAGGAAGATAGAGAAGTAGCGATAAAGCGAGTAAGACCTGATGAGATATGGGGAGCTTTTATAGACGGAAAGCTAGCTTCAAAGCTAGCGTTATTACCTTTAGAAACATATATACACGGAAAAGCGTATGCGATGGGCGGGATTGCTGCTGTAGCTACGTGGCCGGAGTATAGACGGCAAGGTCTGGTGGCAAAGCTTTTAACAAAGGCTTTAGAGGTAATGAAGGACAACGGACAAACGATTTCCTTCTTAGCTCCGTTTAGCTACCCGTTCTATAGGAGATATGGCTGGGAAATGCATGGTGAGGAAACTGAGGTAAAGATTAAAACAAAGCAATTCCCTAAGCTAAAAGGGCAAGGGCATATGGAGCGTGTGGGCAGAGACTCGACTGTGATAGGCGAGATCTATGATACGTTCGCTCAGAAGTTTAACGGTGCGCTGAAGCGCTCTGAACTTTGGTGGGAAACAAGGGTATTCAATCCTTCGAAAAAGGGTTTGGTTGCCGTGTATCGTAACGCAGAGGGTGAATCGAAAGGATACCTATATTATCAGGTGAAGGATAGGAAGCTAACGATTCGTGAAATGGTCTATCTCGATCAGGATAGTTATAAAGGCTTGTGGGAATTTATTGCTCAGCATGATTCTATGATTGAAGAGGCGAGTTTCATTGCCCATCCAGGTGATCCACTGATGCAGCTAGTGGATGATCCGAACTTCGAGCAAAAAACGTCCCCTTACTTTATGGCAAGGATTGTAGATGTTGCAGCCTTTTTAGAAGAATATCCGCTTCAATGGAAAGGTGTAGAGGGGGAACAGACCTTTATCCATGTTCGTGATCAGTATGCACCGTGGAATGATGGGACATTTTTGATACAGCCTAATCCTGAAGGGGCAAAATCTGAGGGAGATAAGTCTGAGCCTGAAAGTGATCGTGCTGTCAATCGAGTTAGCTTTTTCCCGAGAAAGTCTGAGGAAGTAAGCTGTACAACTGTTCCTAAAAAAGGGTTGAGCTGTGATATCCAAACGTTGAGTATGCTTCTAATTAATTATAAACGGCCTACTGAGCTTGCTAAAATTGAAAGATTACATGGAGAACAGAAGGAAATTAAAAAGTGGGAGGATTTGCTTCCTAAGGAACGCTCAACAAACCTGATGGATTTCTTTTAACTTGTTTCCTGTACGAAAATTGATTAAAATAGAAGGGATGTGGTGAACGTGGTATCTAGTATGACTGGATACGGAAGGTATGAAACTGTTTGGCAGGACATGAAGATAACGGTAGAGATGAAATCGGTGAATCATCGGTTTTGCGAAATCATAATTCGTTCTCCTAAGCAGCTCATGCTTTTTGAAGAAGCGATAAAGCGGAAGGTTCAAGCACATCTTAAGCGTGGAAGAGTTGAGGTATATGTGACCTGTGACACGAACACACTGGTAGATAAAAAGCTTCAGGTAGACTGGGAGCTGGCGGAAGCTATGCTTCAAGCGGCACTTGAGCTACAGAATAAGCTGGGGCTCGAAGGGAAGCTCACGATTCAGGATTTGCTTCAAAGGGAGGAGCTTTTCCGAATCGAGGAGGATGTCCAAGAGATGGATGAGGCGTTTAGCCATACTCTTCTCGAAGCCGTAACCCAAGCTAGCCTTCAATTAAAGGATATGCGCGAACAGGAAGGCCAGCGTTTAGCTGAAGATTTACATACGAAGCTAAGAACGGTGAACGAACATACCGATATCATTAAAAAGCTAGCCCCTCAAATGAAGGAGATTTACGCCGAAAAGCTTGAGGTAAGGCTTAAACAGTTTCTAGAGCAGCGTGTGGAGATCGATGAATCGCGATTTCTTACGGAAATTGGGGTTTTCGCTGAGAAGGTTGATATCGATGAGGAATTAACTCGCTTAGCAAGTCATACGGTGCAATTCGAACAATTTCTTGGGATCAAGGATGAGGCGATAGGACGAAAGCTTGATTTTTTAGTTCAGGAAATGAACAGAGAGGTTAACACGATCGGTTCAAAGGCTAATGATATTTCCATTAGGCAAAAAGTCATTGAATTGAAAAATGAGCTTGAAAAAATAAAGGAACAGGTTCAAAATTTAGAGTAATAGGATGACGTACAGGTTATAGGAGGGTATGGAAAAAAGTGAAACTTATTAACATTGGCTTCGGTAATATCGTTTCAGCAAATCGAATTATTTCAATAGTCAGCCCTGAGTCTTCTCCGATTAAGAGAGTGGTTCAGACGGCAAGAGACCGTAACATGCTTATTGACGCTACGTACGGAAGAAGAACGAGAGCGGTGATTATCACAGATAGTGACCATGTTATTTTATCTGCGGTTCAGCCTGAAACGGTAGCACAGCGCTTAAGCTCTAAGGATGATCTGTCTGATGAATAGTTTTCATTTTAGAAAGTAAGTCTGACAAAAGAAAGTTAGGCTAAAATAAGTATAAACTAATAAAATGTATAACTAGATAGATAAACTAAATAGTAACTAGAAAGATAAAAAAGTGGAGGTCATATCTATGCTATACCCATCTATTGATGTTCTTTTGGAAAAGCTTGATTCTAAGTATACTCTTGTTTCCGTTGCTTCTCGTCGTGCTAGACAGCTACGTGAGAAGAACAACTTGTTAATTGAGAAGCCTAGGTCCGCAAAGTATGTAGGAAAGGCATTAGAGGAGATCGTAACGGATAAGGTTTCCTTCGAATCAGCGATTCTAAGACCGAACAAAGACAAAGAGTAATGAAATGGATAACAACCTAATCAAGGTTGTTATTTTTTTCAACGTTTAAGAAAGTATAAAATTTGATACCATGTTTTCTATCAAATTTTATACTTTCTGACGGCAGGACATAGGACGACTTACAACTTTAGTTGCTTAGCGTCACTTGCGCACTTTGTGTGAAAGCTTCCTCTAATGATGGACTAGCCGACTTCTTCGAGAGGGCTTCGATAGAAGCTTTTCTTACAGTCTAAGAATTTATAAAATTTGATACAATGATTTCTTCAAGTTTTATAAATTCTGGCTGCATGAAAAGCTTCCTCTAATGATGGACTAGACGACTTCTTCGAGAGGGCTTCGATAGAAGCTTTTCTTATACTAGGTGTGCTGTAAAAAGGAGGATGAATATGAGCGTAAAAGGAAAAATGATCGTATTAGGCGTAAGCGGTGGAATCGCTGCGTATAAGGCAGCAACGATTTGCAGTCAGCTCACTCAAAGGGGGGCAGATGTCCGTGTCATTATGACAGAGTCTGCCACAAAATTTATACAGCCTTTAACATTCCAAACGTTATCTAGAAACCATGTGTATGTGGATACATTTCAGGAGGCGGATGCTTCTGTCGTTTCTCATATCGATTTAGCTGATCATGCAGACTTATTTCTCATTGCTCCTGCTACAGCAAATATCATTGGAAAGCTAGCAAATGGCTTAGCTGATGATATGCTTTCAACGACTTTACTTGCTACAGAAGCACCAATTTGGATGGCACCAGCGATGAACGGACACATGCTTGAGCATCCAGCGGTGCAACAGAACATCACGACGCTGAAGAGTAGAGGAGTTGGTCTACTTCAGCCTGGTGAAGGACAGCTAGCCTGTGGATATGTCGGTAAAGGGAGGCTTCCTGACCCTGAGGAAATCATTGGACATGTTGTCTCTTATTTTCTTCAGCTTTCTAATCAACAAAAATCAGCTGAAATTGATACTAATCTATCAAATCCCAATCAAACAGCTTTTAATCAATCTACTTCCGTAGCTTCTGATTTTGGTTCTGTATCATCTAACGCAAATATCTCGAATACTCTTAATGATGATCCGTCAACGGCAAGCTGGTGGAAGGGAAAGAAGCTCCTTGTCACAGCTGGACCTACGAGGGAAGAAATTGATCCTGTGCGTTATCTATCGAACTACTCCTCTGGAAAAATGGGCTTTGCCATTGCTGAAATGGCGGCAAGCCTAGGGGCACAGGTGACCCTGATTTCTGGTCCGGTTGAATTGGCTACTCCTGCTCAGGTTGAGCGTGTGAATGTTGTTTCAACAGAGGACATGCTTCAGCAGGTGCTTAGTCGCTATGAGGAGACAGATGTAGTCATTAAATCAGCAGCGGTAGCCGATTATACACCAATACATGTAGCTGAGAAGAAAATTAAAAAAGCAGGAGAAAGTCTGCTGCTAGAGCTTAAGAAAACACAGGATATCCTGCAAACATTGGGAGAGCAGAAGAAGCACCAAATTCTTGTTGGCTTTGCTGCTGAGACAAATCAGGTGGAGGAGCATGCCAGGCAGAAGCTGAAGAAGAAGAATCTAGACTTTGTTGTAGCTAATGACGTAACTGAAGAAGGCGCAGGCTTCGGTACAGATACAAATATTGTGACGATCTACCATCGCTCAGGGGAGAAGCAGGAGCTTCAGAAAATGTCCAAGTCTGACGTAGCACGTAAGCTACTAGAGCTGGTGGCTACCTATTATGAGTGATCAGCCAATGCTTGATCAGCACAAGAGGGTTATCGCCGAGGTTATCGTTGAAGTACCTGCACGCCTTGTCGATCGAACGTTTGACTATGAGGTACCACCTGCTTTGGAGCAGGGTGTACAGATCGGTTCAAGAGTCATTGTTCCGTTTGGTCCAAGGAAGACTCAGGGCTATGTTTTAGGGTTAAAGCTTCAGACGGAGCAGAGTGAGCAGAAGCTTAAGGAAGTTGAGCAGGTTCTAGATGAAGTACCTCCACTGAGCCCTGAGCTGATTCAGCTAGGTCAATGGATGAGTGAAGAGTATACTTGTTTAACGATTCAAGCGCTACAGGCTATGCTTCCTGCTGTACTGAAATCGACAACTACGAAGAGAACGGTAACGAATGATGGTAAGCAGCAGGTTGTGTACGAGGTTGAGGACAAGGTGACCATCAAGGAGGTTCAGGTGGTCGAGCTTGCGGTTACTCAGGAGGAGCTAGAGAATAAGCTGAGTGAGCTTCATGCAAAGGCTGTGAAGCAAAGAGAGGTAGCAAGGTATATTGCAAGCATAAATTTTGGTGGTAACACAAGTCAGTCCTTGGATGAGGAGAGCGCTGCTAGGGATGAGGTAAGCTCAGGGGCTAGTGCTGAAATTAGTATTGAAGATCGTTCTGAATTAAGCAAAGCTAGTATGCCTGATAATAAAAGAGATCGTACGGAGTTAGAAAAGCATAGAGAAATCTTGCAGGTACAGCGTGTTGTGGAGGAGTGTCAGACAACACGTTCTACGATAAAAGCCCTAGAACAAGCAGGGATTGTGAGGATAAGCAAGCAGGAGCTTCAGCGAGATCCGTATCAGCACCGAGTTTTTGAACGGACGCAGCCATTAACCCTAACAGAAATGCAGCAAAGTGTTCTAGGTAAGATTACGACCTCTGTGGATGAGCAGGAGTTTCGTCCATTTCTCCTGCATGGGGTAACGGGAAGTGGGAAAACTGAGATTTACCTTCAATCCATCTCTTACGTACTAAAGAACGATAAGGAAGCTATTGTCCTTGTACCTGAAATTTCTCTAACTCCTCAAATGGTAGATCGCTTCAAAGGGAGATTTGGAGATCAGGTAGCTGTGCTACACAGTCGTCTCTCTAAAGGAGAAAGATATGACGAGTGGCGTAAAATTAGGGATGGTAAGGTAAAGGTAGCGATTGGAGCAAGATCGGCTTTATTTGCTCCGTTTCGTAACCTAGGTCTAATTATTATTGATGAAGAACATGAAGCTTCATATAAGCAGGAGGAAACACCGAAATACCATGCTAGAGATATTGCTATGTTTCGCGGGCAATATCACCAAGCGCCTGTTATACTTGGGAGTGCAACACCATGCTTAGAAAGCTTTGCTCGTGCGAAGAAGGGTGTATATACATTACTTAGCTTACAGGAACGGATTTTTGGGCAGGAGCTACCACCCGTATCGATCGTGGATATGCGTGAGGAGCTTCATGCTGGGAATAGGACGATGTTCAGCAAAACGCTGCATGAGCTCATTAACCAATGCTTGGAGAAGAAGGAGCAGATGGTGCTTTTTCTAAATCGGAGAGGTTTTTCTACGTTTGTGATGTGCCGTGATTGTGGCTATGTTTTGCAATGTCCCCATTGTGATATCTCTCTTACCTACCATAAATCAAATAACTCTCATCGCTGTCATTACTGTGGCTATACACAGCCTAAGCTTCATGAATGTCCAGAGTGTGCCAGTGATCATATACGTTTCTTTGGAACTGGAACGCAGAAGGTTGAGGAAGAGCTGTATAAGCATTTTCCAGGAATACGAGTTGTCAGGATGGATGTGGACACCACTCAGCAAAAGGGAGCGCATGAAAAGCTATTAAAGCGCTTTGGTGATCATCAAGCAGATGTTTTACTAGGAACACAAATGATAGCTAAGGGACTAGATTTTGAAAAAGTAACACTTGTAGGTGTGATTGCTGCTGACTCCTTGCTTCACCTGCCTGATTTTCGTTCTGCTGAAAAGACGTTTCAGTTGCTTACACAGGTTAGTGGACGTGCAGGAAGACATAAGCTTCCTGGTCATGTCGTTGTTCAAACCTATACACCTGAGCATTATAGTATTCAGACGGCTGCACAGCATGATTATGAAGCTTTTTTTAACCATGAAATGCAGCATCGCAAGCAAAGAGGGTATCCACCTTACTATTATCTGACGTTAATTACGTTTACGCATGAGGATTTACCTTTTTTAATTAAGGAAAGTGATCAGGCTGTACGTTGGCTAAAGCAGCAGGTTTCACCGAATACGCTTGTGCTTGGTCCGGCAGCATCAGCTATCCCTAAGATCAAGGATAGATATCGATTTCAATGCATGTTAAAATATAAGGATGAGCCTCAATTGGCCCATGTTTTGTCAGGATTTTTACAAAAGCATAAGCAGTTAATTGAAAAATCAAAGCTTCATATTCAAATAGATAGAAATCCACAAATGTTAATGTAGGAGTGATTGAACAATGGGTGTTCGAGTTATTGTGAAAAATCCAGATCCAATTCTGAGAGAAAAAACTATTGAGGTTAAGAATTTCAACGCTAATCTGCACAAGCTGTTAGATGATATGGCTGAAACGATGTATCAGGCTGATGGTGTGGGCTTAGCGGCTCCACAGGTTGGTATTTCGAAAAGAGTGGCTGTGATTGATGCAGGGAGTGAGCACGGTCTAATTGAGCTGGTTAATCCAGTCATTGTTTCTAAGTCTGGAGAGCAGCTTGGACCAGAGGGCTGCTTAAGCTTTCCAGGTCTTGTGGGGGATGTACGCCGAGCTCAAACGTGTAAGGTAGAAGCGTTTGATCGCCATGGAGAAAAGTTTGAGGTTGAAGGTGAGGATTTACTTGCTCGAGCGTTGCAGCATGAAATTGATCACCTAAATGGTGTGCTGTTCGTTGATTTTGTTGAGCGTTATTATGAATCTGAGTCAGAGGATGAGGCTGGTAAGTAGAGAGCATTTTCCTTCTAGGAGATAAGATAATTAGAGATAGTATTTGAGTAATGAATGAAGACAAATAGAAGGTAGAAGTTACAAGTTAAGAGCTAAGAGCTATAAAAAAGCAACTGGAGGAGATTGACGTTGAAAATTGTTTTTATGGGTACACCTGATTTTGCCGTTCCATCCTTAGATCGATTAATCGCTGACGGATATGACGTGATTGGGGTAGTCACACAGCCAGATAGACCAAAGGGGAGAAAACGCACGTTAACTCCTCCTCCTGTTAAGGAAGCTGCTTTAAAGCATAACCTTCCAGTTTTACAGCCAGAGCGTTTAAAAGGTTCACCAGAACAGGAGCAATTAATTGAGTGGGCTCCAGACCTAATCGTTACAGCTGCCTTTGGACAGCTTCTTCCTGAGGAGGTTTTACAGCTTCCTAAGCTAGGGTGTATTAATGTTCATGCCTCACTTTTACCACAGTATCGTGGAGGAGCACCGATCCATCAGGCTATTATTGATGGACAGCAGGAGACAGGTGTAACGATTATGTATATGGTTAAGGCTTTGGATGCTGGAGATATATTAACTCAGCGCAGCTTGCCTATTTTAGATGATGATAATGTAGCTACGATGTTCCAAAAGCTTAGTATCGTTGGTGCTGAGCTTTTAGCAGATACTTTGCCAAAGCTAGTTGCTGGAGAGCTTACTCCGATTCCGCAGGATGCTGATCTGGTCACGTATGCCTATAACATTAAACGTGAGGATGAGGAGATAGATTGGACGAAAAGTGGTAAAGCTATATTTAACCATGTTCGTGGGATGAACCCGTTTCCGGGAGCGTATACGGTGATTAACGGAGAGGTTTTGAAGGTATGGCAAACGGCTCTTTCTGGGGATCAAGGACTGACTGATTCATCGGGTGCGATTTATAAATTGGATGAGCAGGGCATTGGAGTTGTAGCGGGGGATGGTCAGGGTGTCTATCTTACGGAAATTCAGCCTGCCGGCAAAAAGAGAATGATGGCTGCCGACTTTCTAAGAGGAACAGGGAGCTCATGGTCAACAGGACTTAGATTAGGAGATAATGAATGAAAGCAACGGCAAGAACAATCGCTTTAGACGCCTTGATTCAAATTGAACAGGGAGGCGCATATAGCAATCTCACCTTACAAAAGCTTTTGCAGAAGAACAAGCTCGAGGATAGCAGAGATCGTCATTTAGTGACGGAGCTCGTGTACGGGACAATTCAGCATCAGCGTTATATTGATTTTTTACTCCAGCCCTTTCTGAAAAAAGGAGTAGATGCGTTAGATCAGTGGGTCAAGCAGCTACTTCGTGTGAGTGTCTATCAGTTTGTTAAGCTAGATCGTATCCCTTCTCATGCGGTTGTACACGAAGCGGTAGAGATAGCGAAAAAGAAAGGTCACCGTGGGATTTCGGGTATGGTGAATGGGGTTTTACGCAGCTTTCTGCGTACGCCTTTACGTTCAACGGAAACGATTAAGGATGATGTTACTCGTTTAGGTATGGAAACGTCTCATCCGGATTGGATGATAAAGCGCTGGGTCAAGCAGTTTGGCTGGGAGAAAACGAAGCAGCTCTGTGAGGATAATAATAGGCCGCCTCAGGTGACGATACGGACGAATACGATCAAGGATAGCAGGGCAGAACTGATAGAAAAGCTACAAGAGGAAGGCTTTGAGGTCAAGGAAACAACAGATTCACCATATGGTATCATTGTTCAGTCTGGTGGACATGTTGTTCAATCTAAGTGGTTTGAGCAAGGATATTTCACGATTCAGGATGAAAGCTCTATGCTTGTTGCTCCATTTGTAGACCCTAAGCCTGGAATGGTCGTCCTTGATGCTTGTGCGGCTCCCGGTGGAAAAACAACTCACCTAGCTGAATACATGAAGGATGAGGGGAGCGTTCTAGCTGTGGATATGCATCCGCACAAAGAAAAGCTCATTCGCACGAATATAAATAGACTAGGATTGACTTGTATTGAGACACAGACGATGGATGCCAGAAAGCTTCCTGATGCACGCCAGACAGAGTATGATCGTATTCTCCTAGACGCACCTTGCTCTGGTCTTGGGGTCATTAGACGTAAGCCAGACTTGAAGTGGAAGAAGAAGGAAACGGACAGTGCCGATATCGCGGCGATTCAATATGATTTATTAGTAGCCGTATCTAAGCTACTAAAGCCAGGTGGACAATTGGTGTACAGTACATGTACGCTTGAAGAAATAGAGAATCAGGATGTTGTGCAGAAGTTTTTAGAGAATGAGCCTTCCTTTAGACAGATTGAAGGGGAGCAGAAGCTTATTTTACCGCAGGATTTTGGATCGGACGGATTTTATATGACTAAACTTGAAAGAATTGGTGATGAACAATGAGTACGGAAACAACACGACCTATGACGAGAAAAGAGAGGGAAAATCAAATCCTTGCTGAAAAGCCCTTGCTGTATGACTACACATTTGCTCAGCTTCAAGCATGGCTTGAGTCAGTGCGTGAGCCCAAGTTCAGAGCAAGTCAGATTTTCGATTGGCTGTACGTGAAACGGGTCAAAGGCTTTGAGGAAATGACGAATCTATCCAAGGAGCTAAGAGCGAAGCTTGATGAATCCTTCTCTTTGCACGCTTTGACACAGGCGATGAGTCAGAGATCAACAGATGGGACAATCAAATTTCTTTTTGAGCTTCGTGATGGCTACTCCATTGAAACGGTGATCATGCGTCATAATTACGGGAATAGTGTGTGTGTAACGACTCAGGTGGGCTGTCAGATTGGCTGTACGTTTTGTGCTTCCACATTAGGAGGACTTAAGCGTAACCTAACGGCAGGTGAAATTGTAGCACAGGTGCTTGAGGCACAGCGTACGTTGGATGAGAAGGAAGAAAGAGCGTCCCATGTAGTGATTATGGGGATTGGCGAGCCTTTTGAGAATTTTAATCCGATGCTTTCGTTTTTGAATATTATTAACCATGACAAGGGCTTAAATATTGGGGCGCGTCATATTACTGTTTCCACAAGTGGAATCGTGCCAAAAATTTATGAGTTTGCCGATCAGAATCTACAAATTAACCTAGCTATTTCCTTGCACGCACCAAACTCAGAAATACGCTCTCGTTTAATGCCGATCAACAGGGCGTTTCCATTAGAAAAGCTGATGGATGCGATCCGTTACTATATCGATAAAACTGGTAGAAGAATTACGTTCGAATACGGGCTATTTGGTGGTGTAAATGATCAGGTGGAGCATGCTGAAGAGCTAGCCGCACTGATTAAGGACATCAATTGCTTTGTGAACTTAATTCCAGTGAACTATGTTCCTGAACGAGATTATGTAAGAACACCGAGAGAAGACATCTTTAAGTTCCAAAAAACACTTGAGAAGAACGGTGTAACGTGTACGATTCGTAGGGAGCATGGTAGCGATATTGCCGCAGCGTGTGGTCAGCTTCGTGCACAGGAAAGGAAAGAGGAGACGAGGTGAGCAGTAGCGTGGAAGTCGTGTTAAAAACACATATCGGTCGTGTCCGTCAGGTGAATGAGGACACGGCTGAGGTGGTCAAACGTGAATCAAATACAACGCTAGTTATTGTAGCCGATGGTATGGGTGGTCATCAGGCTGGGGATGTGGCTAGTCAGCTAGCTGTGAAATATGTGAAGCAGGCCTTTATGAAGGCTGAGCTTCATAGTAGTGCAGTGACATGGGAAGAGTGGCTGATTCAAACGATCTCTGAGACTAACCGTTATATCTACGACTACGCTGAACAGGATCAAGCCTATCAAGGAATGGGTACTACTATTGTTACCTCTTTGTTTTTAGAAGACTATTATATCGTGGCCCATGTTGGAGACAGTAGGATTTATCGCTATGAGCAGGAGCAGCAGCAATTAACTAGTATTACCGAGGATCATTCCTTAGTCAATGAGCTTGTTAAAAGTGGTGAAATTACGAAGGCTGAGGCAGATGTTCATCCGCAGCGTAGCTGGATTACACGCTCCTTAGGTACCCAAGAGGACGTAAAGGTTGACGTAAAGACAATGGGCTACTTAGGGGACGAATGTATCCTTTTATGCTCAGACGGTCTAAGTGATATGATTAATGAGCAACATATGCTAGATATCCTAAAGCAGGATAAAGGTTTAGAAGAGAAAGCTTCAGAGCTGATTGATGCCGCTCTTGAGGCTGGTGGAGATGACAATATTACGCTTTGTCTTGTTCAACCTACATCTAGTCCGTCTGCACAAGAAGAGAGGTGAGAACATGATCGGAAAAAAAATCGCTGGTCGCTATGAAATCCTTGATCGCGTTGGTGGCGGTGGAATGGCCGTTGTATACAAGGCCAAGGATGTCTGGTTAGATCGTGTTGTTGCTTTAAAGGTGCTACGTCCTCAATACGCTATTGATGACGATTTTGTGCATCGCTTTAGACGAGAGGCACAGGCGGCTGCCAGTCTATCTCACCCAAACATTGTAAGCATCTATGATGTGGGTATAGAAGAAGACATTCATTATATTGTTATGGAATATGTTGAAGGCTCCACACTCAAGGAGTACATAAACAACCATACAACTCTTTCAGCGTACGAAGCGATTCAGATTACTAGACAGATCGCCGAAGCGCTAGATCACGCCCATCATAACCGGATTATTCATAGAGATATTAAGCCTCATAATATATTAATTGGTAAAAACCTACGTGTGAAGGTGACAGACTTCGGTATTGCTAGGGCTGTTACATCAGCAACGATTACCCATACTGGATCTGTTATGGGCTCCGTGCATTATTTTTCTCCAGAGCAGGCTCGTGGTGGAGTGACAGGAGAAAAGTCAGATATCTATTCCTTGGGAATTGTTCTGTATGAAATGCTAACGGGGAAGCTTCCTTTTGGTGGAGACTCACCGATCAGTGTTGCCTTAAAGCATTTACAGGAAACGTACACAGAGCCAAAGCTACTTAATGAAAATATTCCTCAAAGCGTGGAGAATATTATCATTCGTTCGTTAGCTAAGGACCCAACGTACCGTTATGCTTCAGCTAGAGAATTGATGAAGGATTTAGATACGTGCTTAAATGATGAGCGCCAATCAGAGCGAAAGCTTGTCATTGATGAGAGCATTTATGATGAGGAAGCGACTAAAGTCATACCTGCAATAAGTGACGATATGTTCGATACGAAGGTTGCACCTAATCGTAAAGAGGAGCCGAAAAATGAAATTGTTGAAGATGATGAACTAGATGAATATGAGGATGAAGAGGACAGTAAGCCGAAGAAGAAGCGTTCCATTTGGCTGAAGGTAGGAATCATTCTAGCGATCCTGCTTTTGCTTGGTGTTGGTGTGTATCAGGGAGCTAACTACGTGCTTGGATTGTTCTATGTGCCTGAAAAAGAAGTGGAAGAGGTTGTTGGATTGCCTTTAGAGGAAGCAGAGGAAATTCTTGAGGAACAGGGCTTTGTAGTCAACTCCACACAGACAACCCATCATACTGAGATTGAAGAGGGGCATGTTGTCAGTCAAACACCTACTCCTGGTACATCAATTAAGGAAGGGACAACCGTTCGATTAACGGTAAGCTTAGGGCCTGAATTACACACTATGAGAGATTTCAGTGGTTATCTTAGATCAACGGCAGAGGATTTCTTAATTGATCGTCTAAACTTTGCTGATGTAGAGGTAATTGAAGAGGATCATGATTCAGTACAAGCCGGACATGTGATTCGTCATGAGCCAGACATTGGTGAAGAGGTCATTCCTGAGGAAACAACGGTTACGTTGTACGTAAGCAAAGGGAAAAGTAAGTTCCCAATGCCAAACCTAATCGGTAGTACAAAAGATGAAGCAGTAGCCTTACTTGAGCAGAATAATCTTGTCCTTGATGAAGCCGTGGAGGAATTCTCGGATGCGCCTGAAGGTCAGGTCTATCGCCAGGGTCCTGTAGATCCAAATATGGAAGTAGCGGAAGGAACACCAATTAAGATTTGGATTAGTAAAGGCTATGAAGAGGTGTATCAGGATCGTACCCATACTTTGAATATAGAATTAGAGGAAAATGAAGTAGCCAGAATCATTATTCATGTAGATGATGAAAATGGTGCAGACCGTACAGTTGTCGATGAGCATATTCACGAGAGCAAGGAATATTCCATTGATGTACGTGTAAGTCGGGAGAAGCAAGCAGCTATCCGCGTATTTAAGAACGGAGAGCAGATTCAAGAGACGATTCGGATTCCGTTTGATACGGGAGAATAAAGATAAGAATATCGAAGCATGAGTAAAATAATATGGGCGTTGTAGTAAGAGGATAAAGCAAAGTAATGAGAAATTATTGAGAAAGAAATGAAGTAAATAGAAGTGAACAAATATAAGAGTTAAGCAAGTAGCAGTAACGGAGGAATGTGCTGTGTAAACTAATGATGGGGGATGAATGAATGCCTGAAGGTCAAATTGTGAAGGCTTTAAGCGGATTTTACTATGTAGCAGAAAAGACAACTGGAACCGTATGGCAATGCCGAGCAAGAGGGGTGTTCAAAAAGAAAAAAATCACTCCCCTTGTAGGAGATCATGTATCCTTTGAAGGCTCGGTGGAGGAGGAAGGGACGGTAACTGAAATTCATGAGCGCAAAAATGAATTAATCCGTCCTCCCATTGCTAACGTAGATCAAGCCCTACTTGTCTTTTCAGTAGATGAGCCTGAGTTTAGCCCAATCCTTTTGGACAAGTTCTTGGTGCATATCGAAAAAGCGAATATAACACCCGTTATTTGCCTAACAAAGCTTGACCTTTCAGTGACTCCATTGACTGAGTATCCTGAAATTGAAGTGTACCAGAAGCTAGGCTACCCGTTCTATATGACCAGTAGTGTATCAAAGCATGGGGTAGAGGAGATAGAAGATTTTTTAGCTAATAAAATTACTGTATTTGCTGGGCAATCAGGGGTGGGAAAATCCACCCTACTTAATGCCATTAATCCTGAGCTAGACATTGAAACGGCGGAAATTTCTACTCGCTTAGGACGTGGTCGGCATACTACTCGCCATGTTGAACTGATTAAACTACCGAAGGGCGGTCTAGTAGCAGATACACCGGGATTTAGTCAGCTAGATTTTATAGACATAGCACCAGAGGAGCTTGGCTCACTCTTTATTGAATTTAATGAGTTGAGTCCGAGCTGTAAGTTTCGAGAGTGTTTGCATAAAAACGAACCGAAATGTGGAGTTAAAGACGCTGTGGAGCAGGGAGAGATTGCTGAGCATCGGTATAAGCACTACCTGCAATTTTTAGAAACGATAGAGCAAGAGAAGCAGAAGAGGGGGTATTAAGGATGATTAAAATCACTCCATCTATTCTAGCAGCAGACTTTGCTAAGCTAGGAGCAGAGATTCAAGAGGTTGATCAAGCAGGAGCGGACTGGATTCATGTAGATGTGATGGACGGTCATTTTGTACCTAATATTTCAATTGGTCCTTTAATTGTTGATGCCATTCGTCCATATACGAAGCTACCACTTGATGTGCACCTGATGATCGAAAACCCTGGAGCCTATATCCCAGACTTTGTAAAAAGCGGAGCTGATTTAATCTCCGTTCATCAAGAAGCGTGTCCACATTTGCACCGGACGATTTATCAGATTAAGGAATTAGGAGTCAATGCGGGTGTTGTCTTAAATCCAGCTACTCCTCTGGAAACGATACGCCATATCCTGCATGACATCGATTATATTTTGCTGATGACCGTAAACCCTGGTTTTGGAGGGCAGGCTTTTATCCCATCTGTATTAGAGAAAATTAAAGCTTGTCGTCAAATGCTTGTTGAGCATAATTTAGGTCACCTAGACATACAAGTAGATGGAGGGGTAAATTCGGTAACTGCCAAACAGTGTGTGGAGGCCGGAGCGAATGTTCTGGTAGCAGGATCAGCGATCTTTAATCAGTCAGACCGACAGCAGGCGCTAGCAGCGATACGTGGATAAGTTCCTGTTCTAACTTATAACCGTGGACATATCTATAGACTAAGGGATTGCATAGTTTCCTTCTCATCGATGAACATGAGCAATACGGGCGGAATATACTATTGCACATAGGTTTGAGGTCTATTACAGGCTCTGCTCACCTAAAGGAGGGGATTATTATGAAGTTCTACACGATCAAGCTTCCTAGATTTATTGGGAGCATCGTGAGGGTCTTTATAGGTGTGTTCAAGAAAGATAAATAATTCCTGCAACGATCGAACGCTTGAGGGGTTTGGAGATGTACCAATTTAATGATTTTATGTTTTGCGGGACTGCCGGTTTACCGGCGGTCTTTTTATTTTTGTTTTTAGTTTGAAAGGACAGAGGGATAGATTAAGCATCTCTATTTATTTCATTTATGAATACCTGAAAGTTTAGGAATATGCCATAGTATAAAAATGTGCTTGACTCTACAGTAAAATATAACAAAATATAGAATGAATAATAAAAACTTTAAAAGGATATTGCTGGAATATGTCGAAATAGATTTAGTAACATTTATCTTGATGAACTATCCCTTATAAATAGTAATATATAAAAGTTCCCTTCCTATGTTTTAGAAGTTGAATCAAGTTGACATAAATGACTGTCGTAAACATGGAAAGGTTTTAGTACAAAATTACTTAATTTTGAAATGAAGAAAGGGAGGTTATTAATGAAAGTCCTCATTGAAAGATTTCTAAATCATCAAGAAATAGAGGGATTTGTAAAAGGGAAGTCTCAAACTACATATGAAAGAAAGCTTGAGATATTTAGAATGTATATCGAAGAGAGAATGAATGTATCAAAAGAGGGAGTGTTAGTATACTTAAATGGTATGGGAATAGAGGATATAAAAAAAAGTATGC
This sequence comes from Bacillus horti, assembly GCF_030813115.1. Taxonomy (NCBI): domain Bacteria; kingdom Bacillati; phylum Bacillota; class Bacilli; order Caryophanales; family Bacillaceae; genus Caldalkalibacillus; species Caldalkalibacillus horti. The sequence continues at coordinate 241,292 of NZ_JAUSTY010000005.1, forward strand.
TCTATTATATTGACTTAATAGGTATAAAGCATGAAGACACTATGAGGTTATATGTATCAGTAGTGAGAGAATTTATGAGATATTTATATAAATATAAATACATTCAGAATCCCATATTGATTAATTCAATCGGATTAACAAAGAAGGATGAGAACTCATTCAATTTTGTTATTGATAAATACATATTTGAATTATTGGAAAGTAAGCAGTTAAAATTTTCATTGTCCAAAACACCAATTAGTGCCAAAGAATTTTTTGAACTACTTCAGGCTTGCGATAATACAATTAATACCACTGATCATAGTATTTTATATGGTAAAGGAAAGTATTATGGTGATTATACTAATTTTGTAGCAGCATTAATGACAAAGTTCATTATGTTTACCGGTATAAAAGTTAGCATAATTTACAGTATAAAATCTAAAGATTATATTATGGAATTGAACAAAATTAGAATAAATAATTACTGGATCAGGTTACCAGATAACTACGCACTTCAGCTAAAAAAATATCACTCTATTGTTGGAAATTTACTTTCGGAGGATGGTAATTTATTTGTAAATTATGATGGTAGTAGTATAGATAACAATAACAGTATTGGGGCATTTATAAAAAATAGTCTTGTTGAATCTAAATCGTTTAGTACCAGTAGGGTCTCAAAATACGCCATTATAGAATTAATGAAAGTAGGGATAAGTTCTCAAATTATTAAAGAATTTACAGGTAATAAAGATACCATAATTAGATATTGTAGTGACAAAGTAGATGAAGAAATGCTTGACATAAAAAATAGATTAATAGATTCAAAGATAAGATCATTAGATTTTATTGATAATTTCTAATAGTAAATAAAAAAAATTCTTAAAAACTTTTATTTGAATCAATTTCATAAATCTGAGCCCAACGGGCTCAAGGCTTTTTAAGCACGAAAAAAGGAGTACCTCCCCATATCTCGAAATAGTAAGTGACTAAACCACTAAAGAGATTGGAGGGAAACTCCCTATGTCCATTATAAGACAAGGAAGCCTGTTTAGCCTAGAAGAATTATATGATTTAGAACCTACCCATCGATTTGAAGAAGTGTTTTCTACCGTTGACATCTATCCCATCTTAGTTGTGGTATCTAAGAAATCGGTTTATGGTGCTCCTGTTGAATTGAATTACCCTGCCATGATTTATTCTTTGGTCGCTAGAATCACGGAAAGAATTCCTACTATAAAGGATCTAATTAAGCGGCTCAAAAACGACTTCATCTTTCGCTTAGATTGTGGGTTTCTGTTATCAGATGATGTTCCGTCCGAGGCTTCTTACTCTCGAATGGCTGCTAAATTAAGTGAAAGTGACGTCTTAGAAAAAGTTCAAGAAAAACTCTTAATTCAAGCGATATCGGAAGGGTTTATCCAAGATCATAACATAGCTATTGATTCCACGCATATAGCAGCGAGGGATCAAGCTCCTCCGAAGGAGGAAAAGGTAGAACCCAAGCCCAAAAAACGGGGTCGTAAAACAAAAGCAGAGCATGAACAATGGCTTGTAGAGAAAGCGGAACAAGAAGCAAATGCCACCATCTATGAAAAAACAATTGAAGATCAACTAGACATAACTCTTGAAGAGCTTAGAATATCTACTCCACTTACTCCCGAATGGGGAGTGAAGAAAAATAGTGCAGGAAAAAATGTATTCTGGTTTGGCTACAAAAGCCATTTGGCTGTAGGAACTGAGAGACAATACATCCTACAATCGATGCTTTCATCTGGAAGCCAGAATGATGGAAAAGCCGCTATTCCTCTGTTAAAAGGGCTTCAAGAACGGCTTCCAAATTTTCTAGTCAAACATGCCATCATGGACTCGGGTTACGACTACGCCGCTGTTTACAAACAAGTTTCTCGTATCCGAGCACAGTCTGTTATTGCGTATAACAAAAAGAATGAATCGGAACCCGTCGGGTTCGATAAGCACTTTGCTCCTACTTGTGTACGTGAGCATTCGTATAAGTATGATAGCTTCGATGCCAAATACGAGAGTTTAAAATACACACGTCCCAAGGAATGTAAGGATTGCCCACTCGCCCATGATTCTCTTTGTCAAAGTGTCTACAAGATAAGAATTAAAACGGATTTAAGACGTTATACAGCCCCAGCACGAGGCTCACAGGCATGGAAAAATGTCTATAAGGAACGATCTTCTGTAGAACGGGTTATTGGATACTTAAAATCCTACTTTCAGTTAAATAACATTCGTTATAGAACAGGAAAGAAAGCTAAGTTTCACTTTGATCTAGTTACCCTTGTTTACAATGCTTCAAAATTAGCTTCTGATCGGATTAATCATAGATTACAGGAAGTACAGGAAGCTGCATAACCTACTTTAAAAAGAAGTTTTAGGAATTCTGCTCTTGTGAGCGTTTTTAAGAAGTAGCATTATGAAATTGATTCATTTAAATGAATTCAAAGTAACTTTTTAGTTGAACTTCTATACTAAGATTGGTATCTAAAAGGATTGGAATCTGAAGGTTGAAGTACAAGTAATTAATCATTGGATCTGAGTTAAAGGGAATACACCTGTTGTAAATTTAAAAAAAGAAAGTATAACATAATTGAAAGAAGGGATGAACTGTGAGAGTTTCTTTTTCAATATTAGTAATACTCGTCCCAAGCCTATATTTTGGATGGGGTGGAAAACCTACTGAAATGGGACTTGCTATTATTGCTGGAGCGATAGCGGCTTGTTTTATAAATATTGATAAGATTCAGAGATTTAAAGGTGCAGGTTTTGAAGCAGAGATGAGAAGAACAATAGAAGAAGCATATGCAACTGTTGACACTTTAAAGGAAATAACTAAACCATTAATCATCTCAACAATAAAAAATTTAACTTATGGAGGAAGATATGGTGGTATTGGAATTGATGAAAAACATAAGATGAAAACAGAACTAAATAACATTGCACAAAAACTATCAATTTTAGATAACGATATAAAGGATGCTGTTGATACTTTTCATAAATATCATGCATTAGATTATATATCAGATATAGAAAGGGAAGTATATAACAACAATGATACTGATGTAGAGATTAGGAAAAGATTATCAGAATTAAAAAACTATAATTCAGATAAACTTCCTAATGCAAACGAATTAAGAAGGGTGTTCACGGGGGAAGTAATCCCATCCTCTATCAATGATATTATTGATGATTATGAATATTATTTAAAATATAAAAGGATAAGAAATGATGATTTATAAGATTGTGGTGTTAAATGTTAGTTTACTATAAGTATAAGAAACATTAAATTGATTATTACCGAGGAGAAAAGATAGATGCTAGATAAAATAATAAATTTGTTTGAAAATTACGGATGGATTGGCTTAATTATATCAGGTATTATACTACTGTTTAAAACTAAAATTTTAACTTTCATTTCTGCTAGTTCAGTGGAATTAAAAAGATAAAAGATTCTATTATAACCTAGTACATTATGTTTTACAGGGAATATTTTTAAGTGTCTTTTTATTTATGGTATCAGACACTTTTTTTACAAATCCAGGATTATATCATGGTTGGATATCGCTATTCTTATTAATTGTTACAATCGGATCATTAGTTTGGCCACTTATACAACTTTTCAGAGAAAAATCATTCTTTAGTAACTTATCAAATGAAAAAAGAAAGAAATTTAAATACAGGTTACTGCATTTAGTGTTGATGATATATTATCCAAGTATTGTAATTGTGACTATTACATATTTTATTGGTACTCAACTACATTGGCACTTTTATAATGAAAGTGAGTCAGATGTTAACAGAATAGGAGTATTAATAGTAGTATACATTTTCTATTTTCTCTCAGCACTTTATCTAACATTTATACTAAGATTCATATTTAAATATCTAGGGCTAAATCATATTTTTAGCAAAAGTGATAGAACACCTCTAGCTTTAAAAATTGATGATGAAAAATGGTATTTATTATATCCTATCGATAATAATTTATATTTATTAGGAAATGACTTTAAAGATTATAACTGTAAAAATTATATGATTGTTGCAAAGGATAAATTATTGAATAAGCCACTCATACTTGAAGATGGATCTAAAAGATAATTATCTTTCATGACCTCTTAAAGAACAACATAAATTTTAACAAATAATTATAGGCTCTATTTCTGACTTTCCAACGATAACATCTATTGCATTACCTTAACATAATGAATGTGGAAAAATACACCAACTGTTTTTGAGGATGGTATTTATATACGAATTTTGAGAAGAATTTATTCAAATTTTCGAAGAGCAGTGACTTTAACCTAACCCATTTGACTTATAGGGTCATGAAAATTAATAGGATATAGATTGGGGGTTTAACGGTGGAGCAGAAAGTATCAGCAGTTGCAATTGAACTATTAAAAGAGGCCTTATGTAATATCTATTGGTATAAGAGTAATCTTAGAAGTTTTTTAAGTAATTGTATTAATAATACTTCAATAATTAATCGACCGGATTGGACCGGATATAAAAGACAAATAGTGTCTGACATTATAGACGAATTATGTCGAGACCAGGAAAAATACATTGGTGACATAAGACGATTAATCTCTGAAGTAATTAAAATGAATACTTTCAGACATCTTGAAGAGCTTGAAGATGGGAGAAAGAAAGTCGAGAGAGCAAAACAGGCTGTCTCGGATCTTAGAAAAGTTGTTGAAGATCAAGTTCAAAAGCGTAAAGAGGAGGAAAAAATAAAGAGAAAGAGAATAGATAATCTTGAAAGAATAAGATCTAGTCAAGCAGTACTAAGTAGATTGGATGAAATAAAAAATAATTATTTCAGATTGGTTACATCGAAGGATAGTCAAAAAAGAGGATTTGAATTGGAAAAGGTGCTTTACGATCTATTTGAACTATTTGATTTGGATCCTAAAGCATCTTTTAGAAATACTGGTGAACAACTTGATGGTGCATTTTCATTGGAGGGTACAGATTACTTGTTTGAAGCAAAATGGAAGTCTAAAGCTATCAATTCTTCAGATTTAAACGATTTTGAAGGCAAAGTAAAAAGGAAATTAGATAATACTCTTGGACTGTTTCTTTCAATAAATGGTTTTTCTGATGATGCAGTAAGAATACATTCAGCTGGTAGAAGCACATTATTCTTAATGGATGGAATAGATTTAATGGCGGTGCTAGAAAATCAAATTGATTTTGTTTCATTAATCATAAGAAAGCGGAGACATGCTGCTCAAACAGGAAATATATATTTGAAAGTTAGTGAAATATTAGGTGGAGACTAGTAAGTATGGTAAGAACCTTAGCTTCATATTAACTGCTACATTTTATTTGACTCAAGAATGAGGAAGTAGTGTGTAGACAAAGACTGTAGATATGAACATTTTACTAATATTCTTAGAAACTGAAAGGCGGTATAAAATTGAGCATTTCTATAAGTCTAGCAACTAGAGAAGATTCAGACCAAATAATTAAATTATTGAAGGATACAGCTAACTGGCTTCAAGAAAACAACATAGATCAGTGGAGCTACTTGAGAAACGGTGAAGAAGATAATGAATTACGATTGGCAATACAACAACAGAAGACATATATAGCAACGTATAATGATAAGTTAGTAGGAACTTTTACTTTATATGATAGCCCAAACGACTGGGACAAGTACATTTGGGGTACCATGCCTCCTGATGCGCTTTATTTACATCGTCTTGCTACGGTGCGAGATCAGCAGAACAAAGGAGTAGGAAGAATGATGATTGATTGGATAGAACGTGAATATAAAAGAGGAGATAAGAAATACATTAGGCTGGATTGTGTCTCAGCCAATGAAGCGTTGAATAAATATTATAGAGATGCTGGTTTTACTTTTTTAGGTATACATCACGATCAGTGTAAGTATGAAAAAGGTTTTGAGCATAATGACTAGCAGTAAGAAGATCATCTACAAAGAAAAGCAATATCTTCCCAAATGGATTTATTTTATAATCTTACCTTTTGCATTTTTGGTCTGGGGTATAGCCCTTGTCCAATTCATAACCGGTGAACCTGTTGGAAATAGACCAATGTCGGACACTGGTCTTATTATATTTACGGCAATATTTGGGGTGCTTTTACCGCTTGCATTTATGACTATGAAGGCTCAAGTAACTATCTACTCTCATTCAATGACAATTGGTTTAACTCCAATATTCAGGAAGAAGATTGATTTTCAAGATATCCAAAGTGTGGCACACACGAAAATCAGTCCGATTAAGGAGTTTGGAGGATGGGGGATAAGGTGGAATGGTGCTAAGTGGGGGTTAATTGTAGAAGGTAAAGAAGGTATTGAGATTTTATTGAGATCAGGAAGCATTTTTGTAGTTACTAGTAAATCACCTGAGAAGATCATCCAAGTATATAGTAGTTTAATAGATCAGGGGGATGAGGATGAGTAGCAGGTCTAGTGTTTATAGAGAAGATGTTAGGAAAACAAATAAGGAGCTATACTCTTTAAAAGACAATAAAGTGAACCTATATTCTATACCAGAAATGAAGTACCTGATGTCATCTGGAAATGGGGATAGAGATATTTATAAGATGTATGATTATAAAGAGATTTGGACAGTCGGCCGATTTATTAATCGTGTAAAGTATTACACAGTTAGAGAATTAGGTAAAAACTTTAGTCGAATGCCACTAGAGTTAAAGTGGGGGGAGCAAGGCAATAATTTTGAAGTAGCCATGTGGGTACCTGCATACATATCTGATCATTTGTATGAAGTGACAATGAATGATCTAAAGAAGAGACATGAGTTTGTGAGTGATCTAACGCTTAGCCTTAATGATCGACCAAAACGAAAATGTGCGCAGTTCCTTCATATTGGGGACTACAATCAAATTGAGTCTTCCAAGCAATATGTTCTGGAAGAAATAAAAGCCAAAGGCTGCAGCGCGAAAGGCAGAATGGAAGAGATTTATATGAATCATCCGCACTGTAACCCACCAGAAAAACTTAAGGTACTTCTTCGACAAGAGATAGAATAGTAAGAGAGTAAAGAAAGGATAGAAAATGATTTCACATCAATTGCTAACAGACGAAAAAATTAACCAATTAACGGACTAGATCAATCGAGACGAGCACTTATTATTCTACAGCTATTTAACTCAACGTAAGGAGAAGGTTGATTTTATTGTAATATTTGAATGATGTAGAGTCTGAGCATCTTCTTTGAAGATGTTTCATAGGAGATGCTACAGTCCCCATTTATCACTGGTATCACTGGCATATAAGTCCCCTCAAGGACACTGTATACACCTTGGATAGTTTACCTTTTCTTCTTCCTTTTTTTGCAGTTATTACATTTGTTTTCTGACAAAGGATCATTGACAACACGAATGCTGGCAATTTGGTTCGTTTGATAGAGAATTTGAACAGGGCCTGCACACCTATAACATTCCCACAATGTGATCCAATTTCTTCCTGGTGCAGTAGTTTGTACCTCTTCTACAAAGGAAGGAAATCCCTTCCTTTTGCCTCTGATACGGACGAACACATATTTACCGACATATCTTTTTAGTCTGCGTAGTGACATGGCATCACCCCCTTTTCATTGTCTTATCTTTTATATTCTGTACACTATTTAATTGTGTGGACTGTAGCCTTGAAAGCAGGATGACTAATAAAAGAAATGAGATTCGAATTAAATTTACAGGCCCTAGTCCTTCAAAACGAAAGTTAAAATACCAAAAATTACTGTAGGAAAACAAGCTCTCGTGGAAATATGTAAATAAAAATATAAGAAGTGATTTAGCTACATAATTTGAGTGAAGGAGATCAAAATGAGATTACAAGAAATCTTAAATATCTTGAGAAATTATTCTTATCTATAAATAATGGATGGTGAGTCCCAGATGAATGAGGAAATAATTATTGATCCTTACAATAATGAGTGGCCAGGGATGTTCGAAGTACTTCGTAATAAGATGATACATCAAATCGGAACAGCGATAATAAGAATTGATCACATAGGTTCCACTGCTATTCCGGGGTTAGCTGCAAAGCCGATTATTGATCTCTAAATTTCGGTTCCTAATCTAAATCACATTGATAAAGTCAATAGGGGACTAAATGCTCTAGGGTATATTTGTCGAAAGGGTAATCCTGATTTAACTAAGAGGTATTATCGAGAAACAGATGGGATGCATAGAACACATATTCATGTGAGGGAGTATGGTAGTTGGTCAGAACAGTTTAACTTATTGTTTAGGGATTATTTAAGGGAACATGAAGATGAAAGAAAAGAATATGAGAAGGTTAAGTATGCTCTTGCAAATCAATATAGAAATCAAAGAGATCAATATGTTGAAGGTAAAACAGAGATAATATGGAGCATAATGACTAAGGCAAATCAGTGGAGTCAAGAAACGGGATGGAGAGGGTATCATGATGAATAATACATACATTTATATGATAAGACATGGAGAGTCGCCTAAAGTAGAAGGAAATGAGAGGACCCGTGGGTTAACTCAAAAGGGAGAAGATGATGCAAGGAAAATAACTGAGCTACTATTATCCGAGGGAATTGATATTTTCATTTCAAGCCCATACTCCCGGGCTATATTAACTATAGAAGAGTTAGCTAAGGTTTCTGGAAAAGAAGTGATGGTCTATGAGGATTTAAAGGAGTTAGTTTTTTCTAGTGGAGATCAAATATTTCCAGACAATGAGTTATATCCATTGGTGAATAAGATGTTTCACGATCCAAATTTAGCATCCCCAGGAGGAGAAACACTCTTAGATTGTCAAAATCGATCAATCGCAATTCTTATGGAGATATTAAGCAAATATAAAGGTCAAAGAATAATACTTGGTACTCATGGTGCGATTATGACGTTGATGATGGGTTATTTTGATAGTAAGTATAATATTGATTTTCTTATGAAGACTTCTAAGCCAGATGTATACAGGATGACATTTCAAGATAATGAATTAGTTGATGTTAAACGGTTATGGCAGATAACACATGACATTCAATAAATACAGAAGCATTTCTCTGGACGAAACGGATAGTAAGCGCTAGAATATGAATATTACAATCGAATATGGATCTTCGGGGCAGGTGAAATTCCTGACCGGCGGTAAAGCTTGAAAAAGCAAGCCCGCGACTCCAAGCTGTTTTACAGCTTGGACTGATCTGGTGAAATTCCAGAGCCGACGGTTAAAGTCCGGATGGGAGAAGATAATAGTTGGGACGCCTTTGTTAGGTGCGCCTTCCTTTGAGATGCATGGATGACTCTCAGTCTATTTTTTGACCCGAATGACTAGTAGCTTGAATAGCTGCTTAAGTGGGTTATGTAGAGAGAAGACCATGTATTTTTTGTATCTTAACGGATGATCCCATATTCAAACTAAAAGGGGTTTGAATTATGGAAGGAACAACAGGAACAACATTAAAATCAAGAAACACATTTTGGCTTATTGTGATTGGAGCAGCCTTTTGGGGTATTAATCCTCTCTTTCGGGTGATGCTCTTGGACACATTAACGTCTGCTCAGATCGTTTTTATTGAGCATCTACTATTAGCTTTTATTGCTGTACCCATCCTCTGGAAGAACCGGCATGAGCTAAAAGGATTACGCAAAATCCATATTGGTGCATTATTGTTTATTTCATGGGGTGGCTCTGCGCTTGCCACGCTACTTTTCACAGCTGGTTTAACGTATGGGAATATGAACGCCGTTTTATTACTGCAAAAAATGCAGCCGCTCTTTGCGATTATTCTAGCGCGTATCCTTCTCAAAGAAATGCTTCCAAAGCACTTTGCGAGCTTGGTTGTTGTCGCGCTGATGGGAACCTACTTGTTAACGTTTGGATTTTCGTTTCCACTTGGACACGTAGGGGATGTCATTCAAATGGGGAGTCTGCTTTCACTTGCTGCCGCTGCTTTATGGGGTGGTTCAACGGTGATGGGGAGAATTATGCTAAAGCAAATGAAGTTTGAAACGGTGACAGCACTGCGGTTTGTGCTAGCTACTCCATTTATTACTGCCATTATGCTCATGCAGAATGCCGTCTGGAATATACCTGCGGATTCAACAGCCTTAACGTTAATCGGTATTAATTTAGTATTATCTGCTCTACTGCCTGGCTTGTTCAGTATGCTGTTGTATTACAAAGGTCTAACGAATACAAAGGCTTCTGTTGCCACACTTGCCGAGCTTAGCTTTCCAATGACAGGTATGCTTGTTAGCTGGCTTTTTTTCCAAGAAACCGTAACAGCAGCCCAGTTCATAGGCTTTGTGTTAATCTGGGGTGTCATCTTTACGATTTCAAAGCAGCGTGAGATTATTGCGCCCATTGAAAGAGAAAGAGCTCCTATTTTATCTAAAATATCTTAAGGAATAGATTAGGAACAAAAAAAGCTTGTCAGTAATCTCTTGTGATATGAGATCTTCGGCAAGCTTTTTGAATTGGCGATGGAGGTCTTGAACTGAGAAAAATAGAGAAGGGGGAGACAAATGAAGAACAAGAAAAATCTGAGGATTTTTTGGCTGGCTCATAATGTCTTGTTTTATTTGTTTTTCATTGGTTGGTCTTTGTATTTATTTTTAAACATTGAAGGGTGTTAAAATTAATTAATAGACTTCCTTTATTTATCTTCATTCAAATTTGTTTATTCACTTTATCAGTAGTGGGCTCATATCAAATTTATCTTTGGATTAAGCAGGAGAAACTATAGTAGAATCCAGAAGGGGAATAGTCCTAAATGATTTCACATCACATACTTACACTTGAAGAAATTAACAAGCTAACAGAGCAGATTAATAGAGATCAGCAGTTATTATTCTATAGCTACTTAACTCAACGCAAAGAGACGGCTATATTTATTGGTCAATACATAGACGGACATTTAACCGCTGTATTAGCATATTTTAGCGGACTTAGCTTCCCGGCATTTTCATTCCACTGCATAGATCGAAATGACGTCGATCTTCCTTCCCTTATTAAGTTCACACGAGAATATATTCAACTAAAGGATAGCATAACCTGTGGGACTATCCTTTCTAATCGTGATCTTGAACTATTCCAGTCTCATAGTCTCATAACTGGTACTCCCCAGAGCTTTTTAACGATGAAGCATGTTGATCAAATGAAGCTGCTAGATTCAGACATGGGTGAAGTAGTTGGAAGGAATGATGTTTTAGAGGTCATGGACTTTTTACAGAACGGGGATATGAGGTTTTTTACTAGAGAGGAGCTTGAACAGTATCCTTATATTGGGGTGAAAGTTGATAACCAATATGTTGCAGTTGGAGGTTATCATTTTTATGGTTCACTGCTTGTTGAAATTGGAAATATTTATACTCGACCAGATTACAGAGGAAAGGGACTGGCAAAACACCTTACAAGTCAGCTTACTTCCTTAGGTAAAGAGCTTTCAACGGATGTCCATCTAGGAGTACTGGCACAGAATCTTGCAGCTGTGCACGTTTATGAGAGGCTCGGCTATGAAATTATGGCTGAACAGAAGATTGTTGATTTTAAGCTAGGTATGTAGGGATCTATATTAGGGCCATTTCCATAACAGTTCTTTGGGATAATCGGAACATTTCATGAAGTCGGATAGAAGATTTCTAGGGTTGCCCTCTCTCATTGATACTACTTTTGAACCATCCACTTGAAAAAACTTGCTTTTGCGGGCACCTTATTATCCTATTACCTCACTTAAGTAATCACTTTACTTATTTTCTTAATGCAATACTTACTTATTTCTATCCATAGCCAGCTGTAGAAAAATGAGAATACGTAAACCAATGCGATTGTACTCAGACTAAACGTTGATGAAGCTATAGGCCCAAGGACAGGGAATTGAAAAACATAAAGCACCAAAAGGATTCCTCCCAATAAAGAAAACGACCCGACCAACACAGCGGACAAACGAGTTTTAAAATATAAGAGTGAGCTCCCAATTCCAAGCCCTAATAGGCCAGTCGTGAAAGGGAAAATGATCAGTTCGCTAGGTTGAATAAAAAAGAGAAGAAAAATAGTGAGTATATAGGCGGTCAGACCTGATCGGAAAGAAAAAATAGTGCTTAACATAATAGGAGCTGTGGCGAGGGGACTAATCAGGTAGCCAATTCCAGGCAGAAGCCCTCCCATGGATTGGAAAATGGAGGACAGCGTTGCAAGAAAAGCGACAGTGACCATTTTCCTTGTGGTTGCTTCAGTTGTTTTAAATCGGGTGCGAATTTCTGAAACTCCTACACAGTCAGGGTTAAACCAGTAATTTTTTATAAACTTCGGCATTCAGAGGGTACTCCTTTCATCAGCCTGATTATCAACATGATGACTCTGTTGTTCTGTGGAAACGTAGGAATACTAGAATTCAAATTTTTAGATGAAGCATCCTATCTGGATGCTTTCTATTAGGATGAAAGAAGCTCGAAAGATTGGTACCTGATCTTTCACTTAGACATATGCTGAAAGGAGAATAAATATATCATGATATCTAGGGTTCCTAGGCGTATATCCTTGATAATGTATATTTCCTTGGAAGGAGTAATCATATGTCATATTCACAATGGGATGTTTTAAACAATAACTACATGTTCGAGACAAGACCGCAGCCTGACTTGAGTGATGCAAATGCGGAAATGAGCAGATTGCAGCCCATACTTCAACATATACCTTTGTCTTCGCCTGCGTTTCGACAGGCTATGAGCTCGGTACTTCAACACCTTCAGGTCGTTAGCAGAGCTCTTGCCTTAGGATGCGGAATGAGTTCTGAATTTCGTTATCTTCCTGAAGCGTGGGGACTTCCTGAGCTGCAGATTGTACACGCTCGTTATCTCACACCCCTAAGCTATCATCTATACTCTGCCTTGGGAGCAGCGGAGCTCCTGGCAACCGGACATGGGAGGTACTCGCATTTTCCACTGGGAGTTGGCTGTATGCTCTCGATTCTTCGATTATGGGAAACCTTTCCTGAGGCGGTGGCTAATCTTCGGCGTGCAGCTGGTCCCCATTACACGGCTACTATCGACCAAGCTGAACGAACTTTAATGCAAATGGTGCCGCAAACTCAACAAGCTTTAACCATCAGTCGATCGGCAGTAGAGTCGGCAATTTGGGAAGCTGCAGTTCGTGCCTCACAGCTAGCATACGAGGTTCGGGGCAGAGTCGCTAAATCTATGGAACAGGAAGTGTATTAGAATTAGCGATGATTGACGAACGGTTGAGTGACAATTGATGTGAAATGAATAGATGATAGTTATATTTGTTTGAGGATGGAATCATAAATCAGTTTCTTTTTGAAGACCATCCTTTTTGTCATGGAACAATTTCAAAAAGTTTCCCTTGGTTAGAATCAGTCACTTTCATAGAGCCATATACCCCTAGAAATAGTCTAGTTTGATTTAGATTTGTTCCCAAACTCACATAATAAGCTGATTGTGAACCAAAATTATAATCAATTTCAATAACATTAAAGTCGCTTAGCTTAGAATCTATTCTTACCTTCGTATAAGCTAAAGCTCCTCTAACCGGTAGTTCAGATTCTTCTTTTCGAGCTAGGTCGGTAAACACAACGGCCCCCGATAAATTGGGGATTTCCGTTCCCATATAGGGCTGGACTCCTGTAAGTGCAGTAGCTCTAAACTTATCTGCACGGGGATCCTCATGATAATAACTAGTTAGTGGCTGAAGTCGCCGTATGGAGGTTTTTAGTGCTTCGTCGTAATAAGCAATTGTTTTCTCAATTAAATCTGGGTTTGTTGAGCACTCTTTGGGTACAGAAGTAGGAAAAGCACCTTCCCACCCCCGCCATCCGAAGTTTATAAAGCCTTCTTGATCAGTATCAGATTTCATTAAAGAAGCTTGAACAAGCTGGGTGACCGGGATCGGCTTATACTGAATGAATGAGAAAATCGATTCTACAAAATCCTGTCCGACATTTCCGACGTATTTAATATACTGATTATAAAATTTTTGAAATGAAATCCCAGGTACATTACGAATCCCTTTAGCGATTACTGTAAGCGTTTCTTGAATAGGTATGGGAAGTTCATTAAAACGAGTTACTACGGGAGGATTATCGATAAATGTAGGTTTATCTACATCAATTTCAATTATTTTACCTGCTATTTCCATATCATCTTGACTTAAGTTAAATGGATCATAGCCTGATCCTCCATCTCCTGTTGTCAGGACAAGCTTACCTGTTTCAGGTGAAAAGTTTAAGCTATTGACACCATTATGATTTGCAAATGGTCTTCTGATATTGAGTAAAGTTCGCTGCTTTTGAGGCTGGCTATTCGAAGGTAAAATCCATTCCTCAACGGTATTAATATGATCAAATTGAATTTCTCTATTTATCCACTTTAAATTTAAGGTTTTAGGATCACATGGGTTAGGCTGAAAAGGTTCAGGAGGAGCACCTAGGAGAGCACCTACACCTTGGGTTCCAGCTACTGAGTAATAAAGGTAAAACAAATGATTATTATGAAAGTCTGGATGAAATGCTAGTCCTAGCAATCCCCGTTCATCATATCCACCATTAGCACCTAGTTTTATGATTTGTTGGCGAATATCTAAAAAAGTCTTTATTACTCCGTTTCCTATGTAAAAGATCTCTCCTACCTGTGTTGCAATAAATAACCTTTCGGTTGAATCATCCGGATGTATGGCTGTTTTTAAGACAGTAGGTAAATTTAGATTACTAACAATGGGACGCAAACTCACTTTAACTTTTGCCAATGAACTTAACCCTCCTTTATTATTCTTTTATAAGAATATGAGTGATAGGTCCTGTTTATTATTACCTTAGCTGATTAGGGAGGAATAGGCGCTAATGCTGATTTTTATTTCTGCGGACCCGTTCCATTTATGAAGGCTGTAAACCATGCATTGAAGGATTGGGGCGTACCTGACGAGAGGGTTCTTTGAATTCTTTGGTCCAGCGGAGGTATTAAGTTAATTTAACCAAATGAAGGTTGTATTCTTGATACGACTGGTCGCAAGTGTTGCTTTTCGAGGGTGAACACTTTGACCAGTCTTTTTTTGTTGTGTCTGGACTTGATTTGCCGTGCTGGTTCTAGCATGGGATAGGTAGTGGCCGGAACGGGTCGTCTCCCTCATTCATATGATAGATAAAACTGAAGGAAAGGAACGTGATTGCTTTGAGCTCCGATTCAAGGAAAACCGAATTGTCGCTATTCCGAACATCCAGGAGACGTTTACAGCGCAACGTGCAAAAGTTGAAAAATCCGAATGAGTTCTCGTTTATTTTTCTGGGGGACAGCTGGGCAGGGGATGGGCAAACGAGCAATACCATTTTTGGGCTAGCTTTATCTGCAATCCGCTCCTTGAAAAGAAAACCGTTATTTATTTTGCATAGCGGAGATTCTGTTTTTACTGGTACAGCCGAAGAATTTAAAACGGGAGGTACCTATACCGATAATCTCCCGGTCAAAAGCCTTCTACAGCTCATTCAAGATCCAACTAATGGAGTACCCAACATCCCTTTTTTCATTGTACCTGGTAACCATGATCGAACAGGTATTAACGGTCCACTTACAAATTTCAGAACCTTTATCGGTCCAACCCGTTTTAGTATCAATCTTCCACGAATCAAAACGACAATCATCGGTCTCAATAATGTTAAGCAATTGGGTCTTGATGCAAACAATCAACCTATCTACGGGTTTTCGCCATCAGAATTGACTTATCTAAAATCGAAGCTAAAAAAGGCTAAGAAAAACACGCTTTTGCTGATGCATGTACCACCTAGGATTGGAAAGTGGGCGAACCCGAACTATTTTAAGGATCCGGAATCGACCTTCGGCAATGAAAATGGTCAATTGACTCGCTTTCTTAGAATTATTCGGGGGAAGGTACGCCACGTACTTGTCGGTCATGTACACGCTTTCGATAAGTTAACCTTCCAAGGGACTCGCTATGTCATATCTGGAGGGGCCGGAGCTCCACTCGTGAAGGAAGGGTTTCTGAAAGGAACTCGGACTCCAATTTTCCATATTATTGAGTACACTGTGCGTAATGGAGTTGTTGTCAAACGTCGTGTCATTCCTATTGGATATACGGCTTAACTAGGTGAGTAGAGAGAGTTATATGCTTAATCATCATCATACAAAAATGTAGGGGTCCCCCGATCGTATAAAAGCAAGCCTCATGGTGGTGCTTTTTTTTTTGCGTATTCGTCCTCTTTGGACGGTAGCGCCACTATTATGTTGGAATTCTGAATGAAGGCTCTGTTCGAAGATAATAATTAGCTCTTACCTCTGCCGACCAATTTACAAAGACCTCTCTCCATTGTACACTGCTAAAAAATTCATCAATAGATTGATTCTGCGAGTCCCATTCGACAAAGACATTGAGTGGCGTGATGCCTCCCTGCCATAATCCATTACTTACGTCAGTCCCCTTTTCCCGGACTAATAATATAGGAAGGCCAAATTGAAAAGCCATGGAGGGTTCTATTTGTAAAAAAACAGAGCCTTGCCAAAACGGAGTGGTGGTAGGCGGTTGTCCGGCGTTTGTTTCTAAGATTTGCACGAAAAACCTTTGGAAATTTATAGCTAGAAGTCCATAGCTAGATATAATTAAGCGACGGATATTGGTTAGTATGGTTTCGGGATATTGTTCACTTTCCGGCAATGTACGTGGGAATAACAAAGCATCCTCAATTTCTAAAATGAGACGATTCAAAAATTGTTCCTGAAGACTATTAAGCGTACTTGTCGTACTTAAAAAGATCGGAATTCGAAAGGCGCGATCGATGCAATCCTTGATCAATGTATTTTCTTCATTGTTCGTTAATTTTGAGGAAGAAGTGTTATCTTGAGGAACTATGGGGAACCTCTGTGTAGTATTTAAAGGGGGGAGCTTTTTTAAAGGGGTTCTCTGGCTTTTCCCCTTAGTTTTTTGATTATCCATTACCAAAATCCTCCTTGTAAATTAAAGTCAACGGCAGTATATGTACGACTGCCTATTCATGCTACTGTTGGCTGTTAGATATCTTCTTTTTGAAACTAGAGCTTCCATGTGATCTGTTGTAAACTGGTACGTAAGAAAGATTATCTTTTTAGGCTTTAATTTTAGAAAAAGGGTGGTGTAGTTTATTTTTTTATATCGATATTTTCTATTAATTGTTTTATGTGTTTTGATTACTATTTCTTTAGCTTTCTTATTACCAAGTTTCTATCCTAGATTTTCATTAGATGGGAACATCATTATGGTGCTAAGCTTCAGCTTTATTGTTTGTACATTTGTTACTTTACTTTATTGTATTTTAATAGAATTAAAGAAGATAAATGATAGATAGAGATCATTGTAAAATTTATTTATACTCATAATTACACTAGTAGATAAAAAGGAGTGATAGTCATGGAATTCAACGACGTTATTCACGGGCACAAATCAATCAGGCGGTATGAGGATAGAGAAGTAAGTCAAGAGCTGCTCGATCAAATATTAGATGCAGGTATTCGTGCTTCTTCAAGTGGTAATATGCAATCCTACTCGATTGTGGTCACAAAGGACAAAGAGCTTAGGGAAAAATTATATACACCACACATGAACCAGTCGATGGTGGTTGATGCACCCGTTCTTTTAACTTTTTGTGCTGATTTTAATAGAATGAGAAAGTGGCTTGAGCTGAATGATGCCCCCGTACATTTTGATAACTTCATGAGCTTTATGATAGGAGCTATTGATGCTACACTAGTCGCTCAAAACTGTGCACTAGCAGCAGAAAACGCTGGATTAGGTATTTGCTATATGGGATCAACACTTGCGAATTGTGATCAAATTGGTGAAATTTTAAATCTGCCACCGAATGTTGTGCCTGTTGTGGGTTATTCTTTAGGATATCCGGCAGAAAATCCTGCGCCACGTGATCGTTTGCCGAAAGCGGGGCTTGTTCATTATGAGCAGTATAAGGATTATTCAGATGAAGATATTCTTGAAATCTATAAGGAGAGAAACGAAAAGGGATGGCAGCGGTACATGGATGTCCCTAGACTTAAGGAAATGACTGAGGAATTAGGGTTAAAAAATCTTGCTCAGATTTATACGATTGCGAAATATACAAAGGAATCTCATCAGGGGTTTTCACAGTCGGTGTTGAATTACTTACGCAGTCAGAACTTTATGGAAAATGAAGAGTAATAATGAAAGAGGATATTTGACCAGAAGAGATGGGAAGAAAAATATGATAACGCACATAACTACAAAAGAAAAATGGGAGCAGGCTAAAGTAAAAGGATATTACGATCACGAAAGCATTGAAGAAGAAGGCTTTATACACTGTTCTTCGATAGAACAAGTTGTGAAGGTGGCAAATAATATCTATAAAGGGGAGTCGGAATTACTACTTCTTTTAATTCAGGAGAGTATTGTGAAACCAAAGGTTATTTGGGAGGATCTTTACGACCTGAATGAGCTTTACCCTCACATTTACGGTGTTTTAAATATTGAAGCAGTTATGCGTACATATGAGTTTAATCTAATGGAGGATGGAAGTTTTCAGTTGCCATTGGATTTACAGGGGAAGTAACAGATTAAATTACTAGCTGGCAAATCATTTCAATAGAATAAAAGGAATAGATAGGAAGTGAACGAATGACTAGAATGAAACGAATTAACTCCTCGGTGCAGTTCATATAATCTGATAGCAGATTGTACCGAGGTAAGAATGTATGTGTTATCAGTTAACTGCACCGTTTCCATATTTTTAAAAAATACATGGAGAAGGAGCATAGTTATGAATAAGAACAAATTAAAAGAACAATGGTTGTCAGAGGAAAAGAAGAGCTTTGAAGGATGGGACTTTTCATATATAACAAAGAGAGTGATTGGAGAGCCACTACCATGGGATTACGATAAAATCGTTCGGCAATACCTGATAAAAGACTTTATCCTCCTAGATATGGGTACGGGAGGTGGAGAGTATTTATTAACCCTCAACCATCCATACTCAAATACTTATGTAACCGAAGCTTATCCACCAAATTATGATCTCTGTAAAAGGAAGCTATCTCCGCTTGGTATTCGAGTAAGACAAGTTGTTGATGATGCGAACCTTCCTTTTGAGAACAGTATGTTTGATATAATCATTAACAGGCATGAATCATTTGATATCCATGAAATCAATCGAATTTTAAAACCAAATGGTTTATTTATTACTCAGCAGGTTGGAGGACAAAATAATAAGGAGCTAGCTGAGTATTTATTAGGAAGCTTTGAAGAAATAACAAATAGTGACTTCGCTCTTGATCGTACTATTGAATGGATTAGAGGGATTAAATTTAAAGTTCTATTTTCAAATGAGTATTTCCCTAGATTAAAATTCATTGATGTTGGTGCTTTAGTTTACTTGGCAAAGATCATAGAATGGGAATTCCCGAGTTTCTCAGTTGAACATTGCTTTGAACAGCTTTGTAAATTACAGTCTACTATTGATAGACAAGGATTTATAGAAACAAAAGAACATCGGTTTATGATCGTTGCTCAAAAAGCTGTATAAATTATAGATAAGATAATCCACACTAGTTAACAGTATATTCTGGTAATATAGATAAGAAGCAAATAGTTGACGAATTTACTATAAAGTAAAAAAGATCAGACATCAAAGCTCCAGCCTAAGTTAAGTGCTATCTATGGCTGGAGTTTTTTAGTAGGTACCATAACTTATGTGGAGTATCTAAAATCAAAATTGAATAGAATAGGGTGACGCTAATGAAACTTTTCAGCACAAAAAAGGATTTTATGATTTCAGAACAGGGTATTAGTCAAATTGAAAAAGTTATGATTGGAGGAATTCAGCAGTACCTTTTGATACAGTCAGAGAATGTTTCTAATCCTGTATTACTTATTCTACATGGAGGGCCTGGACTACCTATTCCAGGGGTGTCAAGCCGATCAAGCGACTTTGTTCTAGCGACAACTACTAAAGAATTAGTCAAGCACTACACATTGATTTTTTGGGACCAAAGGGGTTCTGGAAAGACTTTTGACAAACAAATTAGTATGGAATCATTAAATATAGATCAATTTATCTCAGATACTCATGAGGTTGTACAATTTTTGAAGAATAAATTTAATGAGCAGAAAATATATCTTGCTGGGTATTCTTGGGGTACTATTCTTGGACTCCGTTTGGTTCATGAGAATCCAAGTGATTTTCACGCATATATCGGTATATCTCAAATAGTGAACTGGACTCAAAATGATGTATTATGTTTAGAATGGACTCTGAACAAAGCTAGAAGTAACAAGAATGATAAAGCCATTAGAGAATTAGAACAATGTGGTCATCCTCCGTACACGGAAAGTCCTGATCAATGGGTTACTTTAAGAAAATGGATGGCAAAGTATAAAACGATGATTTACACAGATGGGCATGTAAAACATCCAGGGATGAAACTAGCCATAAGTCTTCTTCTGAGGTCCCCGGATTATTCAATACAAGACACGATAAACACGATGGCAGGATTTCAAAAAATATATACACAAAGAATGATTGAGGACTTTGCTGAGATTAATTTTAATGAGACGATTAAAAAGGTTGAGGTACCTGTGTATTTTCTGCATGGAAGAAAAGATGTACATGTATACGGTGAATTAGTGGATGAATTTTATGAGGCGTTAGAAGCACCTGCAGGCAAACATTTTTTTTGGCTAGAAAAGTCTTCTCATATTTATCACCCTGATGATGCTAGAGAAATTGAAAGCATATTAATAGATATAAAAGAATTATTGGATAATAAATAACAATTATATGTATAAGTAGGTTTTGATATGGAAAATGAGGGGTATTTATACTAAGTGCGTTAAGTATCCTTATGTTTCCTATTGATAAAAGTATATAGAATCCTATTGCTCGAATACATAACTAGACATGAACAAGCAAGAAAGACAATAGATTTTCTAAAAGTATATGAAGTATGTTGTATCAATAGTCTTGATGAATGGAAAGGATGTTAGCGCTCTATCTAAAAAAGACATATGGAGGTTTGAATGAAGCACACAGAGATACGAGTGGAACATTTGAAATTTGGTTCTTTGGTAAAATGGAGTATTTACGTTACGTTATCAGCTGGAATTATACTTGGTCTATTATTTTCCGTTCTAAGTCTGGTAGGCTTTGAGGTAGAAGCTACATTGAATGGAGAACAGCTAACAGGAGTGCAACAAATCCTTTTCTTATTATTTGTGACTCCTATCATGATTCTTTTACTAGGAATTTTTTCTTCGATCATTCTATATTTACCGATGCGTCTTGTGTTAAAGATTAAAAAGGGAATTAGTTTAAAGGGGTTATTTGTGGTAGAAGTAAGTGAAAAAAATGAAAATAAAGCTGTTGAGCAAGAATCTAATCTAAATACCTAATATAGCTGTAAATGGAATACAAGCATAGACAGGTGAGCTTTCGATTACTTAGTAGTGGCTCTTTTTTAAGAGTCACTATTTTATGTTAAATCCAAATTTCGGCGAGAATTGAAAAATAAATTAATGCTTGGAGATCAACCTTTTAACTCGACTTTGTTTCTAGTATGCTAGTCATATAAGGGAGGGGATCAATTTTGAAACAACTAATCATTGGAGACGCTTTGCATGAGTTTGCTACTACCCGCCGTATCCTAGAGTGTTTGCCTAATGAGCATATGACCTGGAAGCCGCACGAAAAATCGATGACGTTGGGTGGGCTGGCTACTCACTTGATCAACATATTGAACTGGCAAGCTCCGATTTTTCTATACCCTGAATTCGATCTTTCGACCGTGCCACTTCGCCGGGAGCCTTTAGAAAGACGCGAAGACCTGCTAGAGGAATTTGATGCGAACGTAGTTAAGCTCGAAAAGCTATTAGCTGAATGTGACGAGAAAACGCTAGGTGAGGAATGGACCTTACGGAATGGCGACCATATTATTCTACGTCAACCTAGGGCACTGGCACTTCGCACTTTTGGAGTGAGCCACATGGTTCATCACAGGGCGCAGTTAGGCGTTTATTTGCGCCTTCTTGATATCCCAGTACCTGGTCTTTATGGCCCTTCTGCTGACGAGGAAGGTAAATGAACTAAGACTTCCTGAAATAGTCGCAATGTATCGGGTGACAGCCAGTATATTGTGACTTTTTCTTGAAGCTTTTAAAACTTGCAAAATAAAAGCAAATCGTTTATTATGGACATCTCAGGTCTATAATGATATGATTATGTTATCCTAGACAAATAATTTAAGAAAGGGAGGAGGAATATGCAGTTTTCCAAAAGTACTGATTATGCTCTACATGCCTTATTTCATTTGGCTTACTCGGAGAGTAATCAAAACGTAGGTGTCAAGGAGTTATCCTCCACACTCGGGGTATCAGAGAGCTATTTATCTAAAATCATGTCTAAGCTGAGGCAGGACGGGATTGTACGAGCTGTACCAGGGGTAAAAGGTGGTTATGAGCTGGCTCGAACGCCTGAACAAATCACTTTTTTTGATGTTATCCAAGTCATTGAGGGCAGACAGCAGATGTTCGAATGCTCGAATTCAAAATCTCAGCAGCACCAGCTGTTAGCTAATGAAGGAGATGGGCTGGAAGAACAGGAACAGCCTAAAAGAAATGGCTGTTTGATTGAACAGGTGATGAAAGGTGCGGAACAGCGGTTGTACGAATATTTGCAAGAGAAAACGATTCAGTTCGTAGTGGACGAGGCGATTAAGAGAGGCTGGAATCCTGAAGCAAACAAGAAGTAATAGACTTCTTGTGCTTATATTATGGATATTGCAGGTCTACAAAAGGAGGATATATATAATGAAAAATGAACAATTAAACGATGTGACAATTATCGGTGGAGGTCCTGCAGGATTGAGTGCTGCACTTGTTCTAGGTAGAGCTAGAAAAAATGTTATCGTCATCGATGAAGCGAAACCGCGTAATGCGGTGACTCGCGAGACCCATGGATTTCTTACGCGTGACGGAGTTAGCCCTAGTGAATTTAGAAGACTTGCGAAGGAAGAGATCAGTGCCTATCCCTCTGTTTCCTTTGCACTGGAAAAGGCTGAGTCTATTACGGGAACAGATGGTCATTTTAAAATTATGACGACTCAAGGTAAGCTTTATGAGAGCAAAAAGGTTCTGTTTGCTATAGGTATGAAGGATCGACCATTGGACATTCCAGGGCTGACTGAAGTGTATGGAAAAAGCGCGTTTGTTTGTCCATATTGCGATGGATGGGAGCTAAGGGATCAACCGCTTGTTATCATTAATAAGGGGGCAGAGCTTATGCACTTTGCTCCATTGATTTCTGGATGGTCGAAGGATTTTACAATCTGTACAAACGGACCCGATGAGTTATCGGACTCAGAGCGTGAGGGACTGAAGCGCCAGGTGTCATTGCACGATTCTCCGATTAAACACATAGAATCAAAGGACGGGATTGTGCAGCAGGTTATTCTTGAGGACGGGACGAGCATTCCTTGTAGAGGTATCTTCTTCAAGCCAGATTTGGTTATGGGTTCAGATCTGCCGAAACAAATCGGATGCGAAATAACGGAAATAGGAACGGTAGCTATTGACCAGCTTGGGAAAACGAACATACCTGGTATTTATAGTGCTGGAGATTCAGCAACACGTATGCATCAAGCCATTGCTGCTGCTTCTATGGGTTCATTTGCCGCGGCAGGCATAAACAGTGAACTGAATGCAGAGGCTTGGATGGCAACTTTTAGTCCGAGAATGGTATAAGGCTCCATATACTTTTTAAACAAAAAGTTTATTAATTATGCCAGTTTGTTATACTATATAATTAGTTCGCGTTATTTCGCTGAATGGATGGCTTCAAAAATTTTACGATAAGTTAGGACCAGGTGAAACGATATGGCAACGTTAAAGGATATTGCAAGGGAAGCTAATGTTAGTGTGATGACTGTTTCTAACGTGATCCACAATAAAACGTCAAAGGTTTCCTCTGAAACAGTGGCACGGGTGCAAGCTATACTAAAGAAATATAATTATACTCCGAACATGAATGCTGGCTACATCAGCAAAACATGCGAGTCACACTGAACGTTCATCCTGCGGATGGTGTACGACCTCATGAAGAGATGTATGAAGAAATGGCGAAGGAGTTAGGTATTGATTACGTTAACGAGCATCCGATTCCTTTTAATATAGCAAGTCGAGCCTTTAGAGACGCGTATTTTACCTACTTACACCGACCCGAAGAAGCTAGAGGGGTGGATTTTTGGTGGATTGATTGGGAGCAGGGAACTACAAGTGGAGTCGAAGGCTTAGATCCACTATGGTTAAGGATAAGCTCTATCAATTATTCACAAGCTACGAAGAAAAGATAGATATTCTATCCGAGATGAGAAGTATGAACCTACAGAACGATCTATTTGATGCGTTATTAGAGGTCATGCTCGATTGATCAATTGATCAATGAATTCAAGACAAAGACGAGGTGCAGAACAGCTCAACTTATCAACCTCACGTTAGCAAGAAATGTATGGAAAAAAGAAAGAAGCATTAGATGTTGAATATCGCTTGCCCTTTGTACTTATTTTAATACCGTACGAAGGGCATTTTTTTGATCAAAGTTTAAAATTATTATTGACACGACACCAAAAGGTGACCTATAATTAAAACGCCACCAATTGGTGTTCAATTAGACAGTAGTTATCTAGGAAGTTTGGAATATGGATTAGTTTTACTTAAATTAAACTGAGGTGATGGCGAAATTATATCAATCCCTTAGTAATAAATGTATAGGAGAGGGTGTAGTGAGCGAGAATAATCAACAGCGTGATGTGTTTGACGCGATTGCAGATCCAACTAGGCGCCAACTCATTCATCTTTTAGCAGAGGCAGAGGAAAGACCGCTTTATGAGTTAACGGCTAAGTTCCAAATGGGCCGTACAGCGGTATCCAAGCACTTAACTATCCTTAAAGAGGCAGGACTAGTACATGACCGAAAAGTCGGCAGGGAAACGCGCTTTAAGCTGAATCCCAAACCACTCAGAGAAGTTCAAGATTGGGTGTCATTCTACAGCCAATTCTGGAGCGCGAATATGCTACGCTTGGAACAACTATTACAGGAGGAAGAGGAATGAGTTTAAAATTATCTTTGGATTTTCAGTACAAGACATCGATTGAGAGGCTTTGGACGGCATTAACTGATTCAGGAATGCTTGCCAAGTGGATTTTGGCTAATGATTTTAAACCTGTTGTAGGGCACTGTTTTCAGTTTCAGGCAGAGCCGAACGAATATTGGGATGGTCTTATTGAAGGTGAAGTCCTTATGGTAGACCCACCAAATCAGTTGTCCTATACCTGGGCAAGTGGAGATGAACAACACACAGTTATCTGGACACTTAAGGATCTAGGAGATGGAAATGTTAATCTTCATCTTGACCAAACTGGATTCTCAAATCCACATGGTCTAGCAGGAGCCAAGCATGGTTGGACGGCATGGAGTACTGAGCTTGAAAAGGTTTTAGGACAATAAAAGTATTCGGTTTAAGCTGAGAAAGATAGCTTGACCTTATTTATCATAAAGCGATTGCAAAAACCGGGTGCAAGTAGAGTATGTAGCCGGTTTATGTATGCTTCCCATACTCGAGTAAGCAAATTAACAAAATCGGAAGGATGTTAATGATGACTGAACCTAATCAGGAATATATCGTAATCTCGGCTGCAAGGGAAAACAATCTAAAGAATGTATCCTTGCGTATCCCGAAGCGTAAGATTACGATCTTCACCGGGGTATCTGGTTCCGGGAAATCGTCCATTGTCTTCGACACAATCGCCGCTGAGTCCACAAGATTGTTGAATGAGAATTTCAGTATGTTTGTGCGTAGCTTCCTGCCTACCTATCCACAGCCTGATGCTGATTCCATCGAAAATTTGAGCATGGCTGTTATTGTAGATCAGAAGCGGTTGGGAGGCGGGTCACATTCAACAATGGGGACGATTACAGATATTTCTCCCATTCTCCGACTTCTCTTCTCACGAGTGGGTCAGCCCATTGTTGGACATGCGAGTATGTTTTCGTTTAACGATCCGCAAGGTATGTGTCCTGAATGTAACGGGATCGGTCGTAAATTAGGCGTTGATATGAGTAAGGCGTTAGACATGTCAAAATCGTTGAATGAAGGGGCCATTTTATTACCTGACTATAAGGTAGATAGCTGGGATTGGTCCTTGGTTGTGCAGTCAGGCTCTTATGATGCAGATAAGAAGCTAAGTGAGTATGCTGATGAGGAGCTGGAAGAGCTGCTGTATGGCAAGGCGAGGAAAGTGAAGATGGATTTTGCCGGGAAGGCAACGAATATTACTGTGGAAGGTGTCATAGAGAAATTTAGCAACAAGTACATCAAGCAGGATGTGAAGGCGAAGTCTGAGCGCACACAAAAAGCAGTTGCTCCGTTCATCACAGAAGGTTCATGTCCTACTTGTCATGGAGCAAGGCTTAGTCAAGCCGCTCTTAACTGCAGGATCAATGGACTTAACATTGCGGAGATGTCCTCCATGGAGGTCGGCCAGCTCATTCGTGTTATTAGGGAGATTGACGATCCGGTCGCAGCGCCAGTAGTCAAGTCACTGATTGAGCGATTGCAGCACCTTGTAGAAATCGGACTTGACTACTTGTCTCTTGATCGTGAGACGGATACATTATCCGGGGGCGAGTCGCAGCGCGTAAAGATGGTCAAGCATCTTAGCGGTAGTTTGGTGGACGTTACCTATATTTTTGATGAGCCAAGCGTTGGCTTACATCCGCGTGATGTACACAGATTAAATGAATTACTTAAGAAGCTTCGTGATAAAGGTAACACGGTCATTGTGGTCGAGCATGACCCTGATGTGATTAAAGTGGCAGATCATATTGTTGATGTCGGTCCTCACGCCGGTAGCCGCGGGGGTACCATTGTATTTGAAGGAAGCTTTGAAAACCTGCTAGATTCCGATACGCTGACAGGCAATTATATGAAGAGACCACTCGTGCTGAAACAGGATTGCAGAAAGCCATCGGGTCAGCTACCGATTAAGAATGCCACATTGCATAATCTGCACAATGTGAGTGTAGACATTCCAACCGGCGTGCTAACAGTAATTACTGGCGTTGCAGGCTCAGGGAAAAGTACGCTGATTAACGAGGTGTTCCTCAGTCAGCATCCTGATGCAATCGTTATAGATCAATCATCTGTTGGCGTGTCCACACGTTCGAATCCAGCAACCTACACAGGAATTATGGATGATGTGCGTAAAGCGTTTGCTTCGGCGAACAAGGTCAATCAAGGATTGTTTAGCTTCAACTCCAAGGGAGCTTGTGAAAACTGTCAAGGCCTAGGAGTTGTCTATACAGACCTTGCTTTTCTCGAAAGCGTAAAGCTTCCATGTGAGGTTTGTGGAGGCAAACGATTCAAGGAAGAAGTACTCGCTTACAAGCTAAATGACAAGTCCATAGCTGAGGTGCTGGAGATGACTGTGGAGCAGGCGTTAGAATTTTTTCAGCTTAAAGAGGTTGTACGTAAGCTTCAGGCGATGAGCGATGTGGGACTAGACTATATTACACTCGGTCAGCCCCTCAGTACTCTTTCTGGCGGGGAATGCCAGCGTATTAAGCTAGCAAGCGAACTGCATAAGAAGGGCAGCATCTATGTGATGGACGAGCCTACGACTGGCCTACACATGTCAGATATTGGTCATCTTCTAGGCATCATGAACCGCCTAGTGGATGCGGGCAATACGGTTATTGTCATAGAGCATAATCTTGATGTAATCAGTCAAGCGGATTGGATCATTGATATGGGACCAGATGGGGGAAGCAAAGGTGGTCAAGTGGTATTTGAGGGTCAGCCATCACAGATGATTCATGCGGAGAAGTCCATCACTGGAAGATACTTGATGTAATACAGCAATAGATTGCTACGTTAAATGTGAATTTTTTCAGAAGAGTACGGTTTGCAAATTTAAAAAAGGGAGATGGGGAAATGAGTTTTTTCAAAGATTTCGTCTCAATTTTCAAAAAGAGGGAACTATTATTTTTAGAAAGCTACCAAGAATCTGAAGGTGTATATTCTTTTCTATTTGAAAAAGACAAAGATTTAACCTGGGAAGCAGGACAATATGGTTTGTTTAGTATTACACATAAGAAAGTAAAAAATCCTACAAAACCATTCAGTGTGGCCTCTGCTCCTACAGAGAATGTTATTAAAATCACAACGCGTATTAGTGATGCCCCAAGTGATTTTAAGAAAGCCTTAATAGAATTAAAACAGGGAATGAAAGTTAAGATGGGTGGACCTGTAGGGTCATTTTGTCTACAAGATAATAGTCCTTCCCTTCTGATTGCAGGTGGAATCGGAATTACACCATTTCGATCGATCCTAAAACAATTAGAGGCAGAAGGAAATGGCAGTAAGATGCCCATACATCTACTTTATATGGATGGTAAAAAGTCATACATCTATAAAGATGAGCTTGATGAAATGGCTAATAATACTTCAATTAGTGTAACGTACCTTGATTCAAGCCATGATTTAAATCAGGAAATTGATAAGTTTAATGCCAAATATAAAAACGATGGTAAATACTTTGTTGCCGGACCAAAGTCAATGGTAGATTCAGTCACTAGCTATTTGCAAAGTAATGATATTTCAAAACGGAATATTAAAAAAGATGCCTTTTATGGGTACTAGTTAAGAATAAATACGAATGGACATAATAATTTCTCTACAGATGAAGCTTCAGCGTTACTGCGCTGAAGCTTTTATACGTATCCAGGAGCCTAGTGATACATTCTATCAAATAATCGATACAAAAATACGAATAAATAATAGAGGTTGACAGGACACTGAATGGTGTCTTATAATTAAAAAGACACTGAATGGTGTCATAATCTCGAAGAGACACTACAAAAAGTTAAGTTAGGATTTCTATCCTTGCGCACACTTGGTCTGAAATCAAAAAGAGTGTCCTTTGGTACAATTTTAGGAGGGGGTGTTGTGAGCGAGAACAACCAGTTGCGGGACGTGTTTGCCGCTATTGCTGATCCTACTAGACGCAGACTAATTCGTCTGTTAGCAGAGGTAGAGGAGTTGCCGCTCCACGAGTTGACATCACAGTTTTCAATAGGCCGTACAGCGGTATCCAAGCATTTGACCATTCTCAAAGAGGTAGGACTGGTACTTGATCGAAAAGTCGGGAGAGAAACTCGATTTAGACTTAACGCCCATCCACTCAAAGAAATACAAGATTGGGTGGCTTTCTACAGTAAGTTTTGGAATATGAATATGTTGCGCTTAAACCAACTATTAGAGGAGGAAGAAAAATGAGTTTAACATTAACCTTGGATTTTCAGTACACAACATCGGTGGAGAAGGCTTGGTCTGCTTTAACCGATTCTAGCAAACTAGCACAGTGGATCACAGAAAATGATTTTAAGCCTGTTGAGGGAGAACGATTTCAGTTTCGCCATCAGCCGTACGAGTATTGGGATGGAATCGTTGACGGCGAAGTACTTAGTGTAGAAGAACCTAACCACTTATCCTATTCTTGGGGTACCGGAGACGAGCGACAAACGGTCACTTGGAAGCTGCAGGATTTAGGGGACGGGAAGGTTAACCTTCATCTCGAACAAACAGGATTCTCAAATGCTGAAGGACTTGAAGGCGCTAAGTATGGCTGGAATGAATGGTTCAGTAAATTTGAACAGGTGTTGTAATAGTAGCAAATAGCTGACTGCAGTTTAAGTCATTCAGAGATTAGAATGTCTTAGACACAATTTCTTTTACACGACACCAAATGGTGATCTATAACTAAATGAGACACCGTTTGGTGTCTGAAAAATAATCTCTATTATAAATTTTGCAATCTGAAATTAGTTCTACATGAACAATGATTAGAAGGAGGAAGCATATGAGTACGGTAATCAGTACGGAGCAAAAAAAGAAAACGAACATAACAAAGCGAAAAAAAGTAATCTATTGGATTTTTACAGTTTGGCTCGCACTTGGAATGCTTTCAGCAGCAATCGTTCAACTGATCCAATTGGATGGAGAAGTTGATATGATGCTACATTTGGGTTATCCCGCCTATTTTCTCGTTTTACTTGGCGCTTCTAAAATTTTGGGCGTGATAGCCATATTAGTTCCTAAATTTCCTTTGCTAAAAGAATGGGCTTACGCAGGTTTTTTCTTTACAATGGCAGGAGCGCTCTTTTCACATATTATATTAGGGGATTCATTTGGAGACATATATCAGTCCTTATTACTTCTTATTCTAACTGTAGCCTCATGGTACTTCAGACCTGGGGATAGGAAAATCACAGGTGGGCAATAAAATTTGTGACGGTCGCTTTTTATTTTATGAAAAGAATAGTGTTTGGCGGGATTACAGTTTCAACTAGGCGCAAACCGATTAGTCTGTTAGCAGTGCCAAAGGAGAATCCGCTTCAGGAATAAAAAACTCATTTGAAATTGCAAATGAGTTTTTTTTGGTAAGAGAAATGCCTCCTAATTCTCTCCTCGATCTTTATCTTTTATTTCCTTTTCTTTGGAGATACGAACCTCGCCCAATTTGATCATTTGTTCAAGGATAGGAGTCAGGTTTGACCCGAATTCTGTTAAATTATAGTTCACTTGTGGAGGGATAGTTGGAATCACGGTACGACTTATGATACCGTCTTTTTCTAACTCTCGGAGCTGTACTGTCAGCACATGCTTCGAAACTCCCGGAAGCAATCGATGAAGTTCCCCAAACCGTCTCGTCTGCCCCTGCAATTCAAAGATCAAACGTGGCTTCCATTTTCCACTGATCATTTGAACGGCTACATCTACTGGGCATCCATAAGTTCCATCTTGATAAGGCATATCGTCTGTCCCCCTCTACCTAGTCACTAATAGATGACCTAGTCATTGATTTCTGCCTACTTACTTTTCTTTCTCGATTAAGGTAACGTATAGCTATATCTTAGTATAAAGAAAGAGGAGAGCTTATGTCACTATCAAATTCTAATGATAAAGTCTACAAACCTGAGGAGATGAACCCTGCCTTCGCCAAAGCGTTTAATTCTGGCAAGCTAGAAAATTTGCTAGCTTTGTTCGAGCATGATGCTATACTGTTCGATCACGGAGGCAAGCCACATCAAGGAAGAGGTCCTGTACGAGAAACGTTGGCAAAACTGTTACAGATTAAAGGGACAATGGTATCAAAAAATATCCACTGTACTCCCTTTGAAGACATTGCCCTATTACGCTGTCACTTTGTTATTCATACCATAGACCCTGAAGGAAATCCCACACAAATTGAAGGACATTCCTCCGAAGTTGCCAGAAGACAATCAGACGGAAGCTGGTTGTATATTATCGATCACCCGTTTGGGTCACAGCCTCTTGTAGATTAGCTGGCTTTAAATAAGGGTTGTCTCAAAGGAATATAGTCCTTCGAAGACAGCCCTTTTATTTTCAAATGGTTTCAACAGAGAGGCTATTCAACCATTCAAGCACAACGCACGAATGCGTCTGGATCTTCTAGCTTTTCCATATGCGAAGGTATCTGATTTCTTCCATGTCACATAGGGTGATGCTAGATGAACGGGGGCACGGCAATGATCCTTGGTTTCAACCCATAGAAGCATCCCCAATAAATATCCAACCCAGACGGATTTATCGATCTTCAAGCTATCCAATAGCGCAAAAATATTTACTTTTTATTAAAGTTACTTTATAGTTAAGTCGTATTAACAATTAAGCGGGGTGTTATGTAAGGTGAAGGATCACTATATTAAGCAGATAAACGTTTTACGTAACGAGATAAATATCCAGATAGCCAATAAGTTTGAGGACAGGCTGGATAATGAGTTAACAACAAAGCAAGTATTAATACTTGAATTAATAAGGACAGGTGTTACCTCAACAAAGGATCTAGCAGATAAGCTAAATGTCTCAACAAGTGCTATAAGTCAATTACTGAATAAATTAGAGGATAAAAGATACGTTGAAAGGTTTATTAATCCGAAGAACCGTCGTGAAATTGTCTTGAAGCTCGCTGATAAAGCCAATCAATATTTTAACGATTTAGACTCATTGAAGGATGAGATCAATAGAGAGGTTTATGGAAAGCTGTCACTAGAA
Organism: Bacillus horti; assembly: GCF_030813115.1. Classification (NCBI taxonomy): domain Bacteria; kingdom Bacillati; phylum Bacillota; class Bacilli; order Caryophanales; family Bacillaceae; genus Caldalkalibacillus; species Caldalkalibacillus horti. Next base: position 273,419 of record NZ_JAUSTY010000005.1, read on the forward strand.
GAATTGAAACAGTTGGCAAGCATCCTGGGGAAGTTACAAGGCATTGTAAATGAAGGTAGCTAAGAAAGATTAGATAGACGTCTTTAAATTAGAGAGGGATGATGAGGATGGCTTTATATTATCAAGAATATGGGGATAAAAACGCTGATCTGATGGTATTTATACATGGTGGTGGAGTGAGTGGCTGGATGTGGGATAAGCAAATTGAATACTTTACTCATTTTCACTGTGTGGTTCCAGATTTACCTAAACAAGGTCAGAGTGGTGATGGGGTAGACTTCTCTATTAAAAATAGTGCAGAGCAGCTTATCGAATTAATACAGGGAAAAGCTATGGGCAAGAAGGTGATTGTTGTTGGCTTTTCTTTGGGGGCTCAAGTAACGATTCAGCTATTAAGTATGAAACCAGATTTGATTGATTTTGCCATGATAAACAGTGCTTTGGTAAGACCAATGTCATCTATGAAAGGGTGGATTCGGCCTTCTATTAAATTAACATCTCCATTAATGCGTAATCGATCATTTGCTAAGCTACAAGCCAAAACTTTGTATGTTGGTGAAGACCATTTTGAAAAGTATTATCAAGAGAGCTGTCAAATGAAAGCAGATACACTTATTCGAATATTAGAAGAAAATATGTCATTTGAAATACCTAAGAATTTTAAAGCAGCAACTGGAAAGATATTGGTTACAGTAGGTGATCAAGAGAAATCCGTTATGAAAAAGTCTGCAAAAGATATTGTGGCAAGCAACTCAAATTGTGAAGGTGTCATTATACCTAAAATTGGACATGGAGTTACTATGGCAAATCCTGATCTTTTTAATGAAATGCTAGAAGCTTGGATATGTAAAGGGAACTTACCTGAAGGTGAAAGAATACTAGGTTGATTTTTCAAGAAATTGGTTAATGGATAAGTTTTCAGGAAAACCTGCAGAAGTTTATTCATTGAAATGAAGGCATCTCCTCTCGTAATGAGTAATTATCCTTCACGGTGCTGCTTCATTCACACCTCCCTAGGCAGATCATCATACATTAGTAAAAATGACTTCGGAGGTACCCATGAAATGAGCAAGGTTTTAAGTGAAATAGGTCCGGAAATCCATCGACTGACCACAACACTTATTCAGCAGCAGAAGGATGACGGCTCATGGCATTTTTGTTTTGAGAACGGCATGTCCATTGATGCATTTGTAATCATCCTTCTTCGATCTCTGAATGTTTCTAACGAAGAACTTATACATGAACTACATGACCGAATTCTTATTGAACAGCAGCCTGAGGGTCACTGGAAATTATTTCACGATGATCATGAAGGTAATCTATCTGCTTCGATCGATGCCTACTATGCATTACTCTATTCGGGATACAGTCACAAGGCTGATGAGCACATGATACGAGCAAAAAACTATATCCAGTCCAGAGGGGGACTCGCCAAAGCTACGAGTATCTTGACGAAGGCGATCCTGGCAGCTACAGGACAAGCAAAATGGCCAGCTTCAATCTCATCTATTCCATTGGAGGGTCTTCTTCTCCCTACTTTGTTTCCTATTAACTTGTTTGATTTCTCGGGGTATTCTCGAGTCCATTTTGTCCCGATGCTAATCATGGCCAATAGGAAGTTCTCGATTCAGAACGAGCATACGCCTCTGCTAACTGATCTTCAATTAGGTCGTTTGGACACCGAACCCCTTTCGCGTGAGTTTCAGAATATCCTCAACTATCTGCAAAAGGGATTGGAGCAACTAATAGGCACTCCCCATTTTCTCCATAATGCTGCCATCACAAAAGCCGAACAATTCATGCTGGAGCGGATTGAACCTGATGGAACTCTTTACAGCTATGCGAGCAGTACGATACTGATGATATTCTCCCTACTTGCCCTCGGTTATGATAGACAGGATCCCCTCATTACGCATGCGGTTCAAGGTATCATTGAGATGCAATGGCGTACGAATCAGATAACCACGATTCAAAACTCTCCCTCGACCGTGTGGGACACGGCATTAATTGCTTACGCTATGCAGGAATCTGAACTTGACGAGAATAATAAGTCGATTCAGAGTGCCGCTACTTACCTGTATACCAGACAGCATTATAAATTGGGGGATTGGAGCATTCATAACCCAAATATATCGCCTGGGGGATGGGGATTCTCGGAGAGCAATACCATCAATCCAGATGTAGATGACACAACGGCGGCTCTAAGGGCGATAGAAAGCTTTTCCGCATCGAGTGATTCCTACCTGGATTCGTGGAATCGTGGACTTTTTTGGGTCATATCTATGCAAAATGATGATGGAGGATGGCCGGCTTTCGAAAAAAACACAAACAAAGAAATCCTTACATGGATCGCCATAGATGGCGCAAGATCCGCAGCCATCGATCCTTCGGAAGCGGATCTGACAGGACGCACCCTAGAGTATCTCGGGAACTTCGCCGGGCTTGATACTGGACATGACTTTATCCAACGAGGCACCAAGTGGCTGATGAATCATCAGGAGCAAGATGGCTCCTGGTACGGAAGATGGGGAATTTGTTACATCTATGGTACATGGGCTGCGTTAACTGGATTAACGGCCGTTGGTGTCTCTCCCCAACATGCAACTATCCAAAAAGGAGTCCAGTGGCTGCTCAGTATTCAAAACACGGATGGAGGATGGGGAGAATCCTGCAGAAGCGATAAGCTTCGACGTTATATTCCGTTAGGAGCAAGCACTCCCTCTCAAACTGCGTGGGCCCTCGATGCACTCATCGCTGTTCATCCTCAGCCAACAGATGAAATAGACAAAGGAATCCGTAAACTCATCACATTATTGCACGAAGACAATTGGATGACTTCTTATCCGACAGGCGCTGGACTTCCAGGAATGTTCTATATTCATTACCATAGTTACAGGCATATTTGGCCACTCGTTGCGTTAAGTCATTATAGAAAGAAATATGAGAACTTGTAACCCTGTATACAACACGAATCAATGCTAGAGCAAGAAATGGAGTTAGCCTAAATAAACCTACGTTTGACTTTGAGCAGTCAAATAAAAGCAGGTACAAATTACCATTATTCAACTCCATTGCCCAAAAGTACTTGGTATATATGCTCAAATCTATCAAAATGATGACTTAATGTAGTTATGCTTCTATATGAGCTTATTGCATTTTGTCTTTTTTATTATTTACAGGCGATTTTCGAAGTTAGACTACCAGTAATCTAAAGATATAATACTTTCTAGAAGGAATTTGCTGGATGGTGTCGAAACTAGGAAAGTGAGTTTTACAAATTTTGTGTTTATTGGTTCTGTTTGAAGGATGCATTTTATTTATTAAGCTCGCATTAAAAGGAATTACGGCATTAGACATTTATATTGATGAGAAGACAAATAGAAGCTAGAGATATCTGTGTTGCAAGAGATGGGAGTTGGATGATCCTCAAGCTCAACAGAAAGATCGGGATTTTGACAAATGGAATATTTGTAGTTTATTAGTGTAGATAAACGGAGGGAGGTACTATTTTTGATAAATAAAACAGGAATTATTCAAATCATTATTTTTATTTTAGCTTTGATTTTTTGCGTAGGGTATTATCTTATTACAGGGGAATCTATCAGAAGAACGTGGTGAAATTAATGATAGAGAGATCGTTCAATTCATTAGATGCTTGAGGTGATCCTATGAAATCTGTAATCAAAAAAATCGGGAGTATTTTTATTCCTGTCAAGAATCTAGTAGAATCTATTAAATGGTATGAAAATATCTTAGGAGAGAGGAGTAACTCTCGAATGCAAAGCTACTTACAATGTGAAAATTCATTTTTTACAAGGGAGAAGATCATATTAAACTTGCTCATAGAGGAATTAAGGCATTAGATATTTATATAAATGAAAAGGCTAACAGAAGTTAAGAGCTTAGGTATTAGTTCTATTTATGGAGGAGAGTACATTGATTCGAAAGCTCAACCAATTTGATCATGAGCAAGTTATGGGCTATTTAGCTAAGGAGCCGTCATTTAATCTCTTTATCATAGGAGATATTGAAGCGTTTGGATATGAGTCAGACTTTCAAGATCTTTGGGGAGAATTTAATGAGAGTGGACAATTAATAGCTGTCATGTTAAGGCTCTATAGCTCGTATATCGTAAGCTCTACAGGAGGGCTAAATGTTAATGGATTTGCTGAGATAATTAATTCAGATGAGGATTTTTACGAATTATCTGGTAGAGATGTTGTTGTTGAGCAATTCGAAAATAATGTAATTAACTGTTTGGGTAAAAAAACGAGTACATACTTCTGCGAGCTAGTGACTGAGGACTACGTACATAACAGACATTATGAGAAGGCTGCACTAAAAGCTACATTAGACGATATCGAACGTATAGTAGAACTACGTTTACAAATTAGTACTTTTTCAAATAAAAATTCTCGCGAAGGTTTATTAAAAATGATGGAGAGTGGGATCAGTAGAACTTTTTATCTAGAAGAAAATGGGGTCATGATTGCTGCTGCTTCAACAACGGCTGAAAACAGTCAATCTGCTATGATTGTGGGAGTTTGTACGCTTGCGGATTACAGAAATAATGGCTATGCTTCTGTTTGCATGTCAGCGCTTTGTGATGAAGTTTTGGGTGAGGGCAAGACCTTATGTTTGTTTTATGAGGATCCTGCAGCTGGTAGGATATATAAGCGTCTTGGTTTTCGGGATATTGGTAAATGGAATATTTATAGATAATAAGTGTGGCATCAATGGAAGGAGGTAGTAATTCTTGAGAAATAAAACAAAGGTTACGTACATCATTATTTTTATATTAGGTATGATTGTAGGTCTTTGGTTATCACCTTTTTAAAATATTTGTAGTAAAAAATAAAAGAGGGGATTTACTTGAAAATCATCGATACGGTACCATTCTTTAAAGAGAACTATAAACCGACATTACAGTTTTTAAGAAGCTACTACGATACATATCCAGAAATTTTTGAAGAATACTTTGCCTATCATTGCAAAGATACGGAGGAACGACATAAGCAGTCCATTTCAAAATATCCTCAATACTTAACAACCATTGAAGAAGTTCATAGGAATATTACTCCTATTATCCATGAAGTAACAGATGAATATAGCAGAATATTTAATGTTACATTTCCAATCGAGGTGAATCTGATTGTAGGAGGGTTTGGTTCAAACGCCTTTACCTATAGACAGATTATCCCTAACATCACATTTGCTCTAGAAAAGCTGTCTCCAATACCTGAGCATTTAAAAGCGATAGTCGCACATGAATTTGGTCATGCTACTCATAATATCATTTCAAATCAGACGGCAATTAACTGGAAGGAAATTCAGTGGACCAGTCCTCTTGTTTGGCTTTTTCAAGAAGGAGCTGCTACACATTTTTCGAGAAGAACAGTTCCACAATTGCATGAATCCGTTTACTTTTCATTTAACGAAGAAGGAAATGAATGGCTACAATTTGCTCAATTAAACAAAGCAGATATTATTACTGAGTTTGCGAAAGATTATACAAGTGAAACACCACAATCATTGTTTCGAGAATGGTTTTCTATTAACGGTGGTAAAAGATTTGGATTTAGTAGACTAGGGTACTTTATAGGAGATATGTTTTTTCAAAGTTTAATTCGCAATAAAAGTGAGGTAAAGGCGATAACTGCTTGGGAGAAACGAGAGTTTTTAAAGGAGACCAAGGATTGGTTATTAAGTAACTAAAGAGGGAGAGTGAGTTCTGTGAAAGTAGTTGAACTAGATGAAATGATGTTAGTTGGAATTAGGGTAGTATGTCCGGGTGATCAGTATGTCAATGAAATTCCAAAAGCTACTCTACGTCTAAAAGAAAGGCTTAGTGAGATTGAGAACAAAGAAAGTCCTGCAAGGCTAATAGGTGCTTTTATCGCAGGCGATTATTCAGACGAGGAAGATGGTTATTGGGTTTGTGTGGAAGTAAATGATGTAAGTCAAATTCCTGAAGGTATGGTCTATATAGTTGTCCCTAAACAGAGTTATGCAGTTGTAAAGCATAAGGGGCCCAACACTGAAATTAGAAACACATATGAACGCCTTCATCGCTGGATGGAAGAACAGAATCTCGAAAGATTTCACAAGGCATGGCACTTAGAGATCTTTGAAGATTGGGGAGTAACAGATTTAAGTAAAATTGAAGTAGACCTGTATGACACCATTAAATAGCACAATGAATGATTTGAGGGAGAAATCAAGATGGTTAAAAATTTTAATATGTAAGAGGTACTGCTAGTGACATTCCTTAGTGATAAGATTAGGCCGATGTTGAATCGGCCTTTAATACTTAATTGTTTTAGCATGCTTTGTGAATTTTAATGAGTGAATTAAGCTTTGGGGGAGTTAACTCTATGAAAAATCGGATACATATATTTGGTGCTTCAGGATCTGGAGCATCAACATTAGGACAAGAGCTATCTAGCCGTCTGCCACATATTAATTTTGATGGTGATGATTACTACTGGAGAGAGAAATTTAGTGAGCCTAGAGAACCAGTTGAAAGGCTTCAATTACTTACTTCTGATCTCTCTCAACACAGACAATGGATAGTATCAGGTGCGGTATGTGGATGGGGAGATGCTTTGAAGTCAGATTTTGAATTAGTCATCTTTCTCTATGTTCCTAGTGATATTAGACTGCAAAGATTAAAGGATAGGGAGATTTTCAGATATGGTGAGAAAGTATTGCTTGGGGGCAGTTTGTATGAACAATCAAGGGCTTTTTTGGATTGGTCCGCTTTATATGATAACGGTGGGTTAGACATAAGAAGTAAAGAGTTACACGAGAATTGGATATCTAGCTTAACGTGTCCTATTTTAAGAATAGAAGGGGATACCTCGATAAGTGAGAGAGTGAGCTTAGCATTGGAGCATATAAATTCATAATATTAATGAGTGAGCATTAAAGAAAGGAGCAATTCTCAAAAGCAAAGATACTTATAATGTGAAAACTCATTTACATACAAGGAAATACTACGTTCCAACTTATTTGGTTACAAAAACATTCGGTGTAACATTTGTGGACAGGATCATAGTATTACTCTATGGTCGAGGGTATTAACAGCAGTTTTGGTTGTTATTATTCCACTAGCTTTGAGAAATGTTTTGTTCAATAGTTCCTCTCTTTTTACTTCAGTATTAATTGTAGTATTGATGGCATTAGCGTTAATCTTATTATTACCGTATATATTGAAATATAGAGAAATTAGAAGTGACTGATTAGGTCAAGTCTTGCTTACAGTAATGGAAAGGTTAATCAATTCATTGTCATTATGTTGGGATATTAAAATACACACACAAGGAGGCCATCTCAATTGAAAAAATGGTTTGGCTCATCAGGCGTTTGTTTGAATAGTAACGGTGAAGTGTTAATGGTATTACAAGGAAAAACTGATGAAGATAAAACTTGGTCGATCCCATCTGGAGGTAAAGAAGGAAACGAAACATTTGAAGAATGCTGTATCAGAGAAGTGCATGAAGAAACAGGGTATGACATCAAGATTATTAAAAAACTTAAGGTGAAAGAGGGCATTTCTGAAGAACATAATCTCTCCTATGAGGTTCATTATTTTTTAATCCAAGTAGTTGGTGGAGAAAGAAATGTTCAGGATCCTGATGGATTAATCCATGATATTCAATGGAAGTCAGTCAATGAGATAGAAGATTTAGTACTCAGTTTTCCAGAGGATAGGGATTTCTTAATGAAAATGTTTAATAGACTAGAATAGTGAATTAATAAAGGGGAGGATATATTGATTATTCGTAAGTATGAACCGAAGGATGAAAAAGGATGGGTTCGATGTAGAGTGCTTTCATTTTTAGATTCAGCCTATTTTGATAACGTCCTAAAAGAAAAAGAAAAATATGAAAATAACTCAATCGAACTTGTAGCCGTTGAAGAAGGTAATATAGTAGGATTAATTGATATCGAATTAGAGTCTGATATTGGACAGGTTTGCTCAAATGATCAATTTCTAAGTGGAATGATTTGGCATATTGCTGTTCACCCTGATTACAGAAAACAAGGTATCGCGTCTAAGCTATTAGACAAAGCAGAAGAACTTTCTAAGCAACATGGTATTGAAAGGATTGAAGCATGGACGAGAGATGATGAATTCGTAAGAAATTGGTACATAAAACATAATTTTATTGAAAGAGATTCGTATCTACATGTTTACATGGAGGGTGGAAATGAAATTAAAGATGCCATTACACCTGAAATTCCTAAGCTCTATCCAATCCAAGCTTTTGCCCACTATGTAGGAGAAGAAAAAGAAAAAATAAAAGAACAGTTTAAGAGAGTACATGAGTGTATGATGTTTGATAAGCAGTTGTAAGAAGCTTTGAGAATTCTCAAGCAAAGGGATGAAGAACATGAGCAAACCGGAGACTTTTAGTATTATTGATATAACTCTTGCAGGATTAAAAAAGAGGCTAGACAAGGAAAATAGTTTACTCATACAAGCTGAAACAGGTTATAGTGAACGAGCAATATTTCACTTTTTTCCACAAGCTGAGGAAGAAGACCTAAATAAATTTTCTAGAGAACTAAAGATTAACCTCCCTCATGATTATAGAAAATTTTTATTAAGGCATAATGGAGCAAATTTGTTTGTCCATCCACAGTATGGAGGAGGCATAGAGATCTTTGGTTTAGATAAGATCTGGCAGTACTATGTTGAATATGATTATAGAAGTTTAATTCCCAAAGGATGGTTTCCAATAGGTTCAGATAATGGTGATATGCTGTTTGTCAATTCCAATGAGAATGTAGATAGGTATTCATCCTATTTATATTGGACGGAATTGTTATTTGTAGATGATGCGATTAAAATCAACTTGAATTTCGAGAGGTGGCTGGAAAGATTAATTATTTGTAATGGTGTTCATTTTTGGGAGTGGGGCTATGAAAGTTCTGAACAATATTATAGAAACATTCAACAATACATTAAGAATTTAAATACCTATCATGGAAAGAACTATAAGTTGGATGTATAAAAGGAGAAGTCCATGAAATCGCAGCAATCACTTTGGATTATAATTTCAATCTCATCCTTAAACTTTGTCATAACATTAGTTCAATTCATTAGATATTTAAGTGACGAGGTTTCATTACTTGTATATTTGTATGGATTAATTTTAGTAGTCTTGTCTTTGCTTCTTGTAGTAACCAGCTTAGACTTGTATAAAAAAGACTGGATAATCAAAAAGGCTAAAATGGTAAGAAATCATAAAAATAAATATTGGTTCGAAACGGACAAAGGAAAAACGGTTAGTTATACTGTGAGAGATCAAGATGTAATTGACAGGATAGTGACCAAAGAAGTAGTAAAACTAGTTATTACTAAACGAACAAGACAGTTGGTCCGTATTAACTAGGAAGTGAAATAGAAAAATTTATCTTTGGATGAGATTAACGTGCAAGGGTAATGGAGAGGACGTATAGATTATGAAGGACTCTAGAATAAAGATAATAAACAAAAAGCATATTGTTACTGTAACATTAGTGCTTGTTCTAGGCCTTATCATTTACCCATTCCTTTCTAGCTACATAGAATATATGCAGAGTAGGATAATAAATGAGCATCGAGCAGAGTTTCAAAATAACTTGTTAAGATCGATTAAGGATCAAACAACGTTTGTGATGAAGGATATAACTCCTTTCCAATGGGATGAACTACACATATTTTACCCATATACAACGCGTACTGAAATGGAGGAGAGACTTGGTACAACATGGACTACGGCAACTTCTTATTTTTCATACCTGATTGAGAGTAAGAATTTTTTGGGAGAATACCCTCTTGATAATGATCTATTTCATAAATTAGTATTTTTAGATGATGGCTCAGTTGTTTTGGATATCACACTTGATAGAATGCAAGTAGATTTTACACGCAATAAGGAGTTAGTCTTATCCAATTGTACGGGCACAGAGAGAATAACAGAAAACAAATAACTTTTGGAAGAAGGCTGATTTTTGATGCATGTTAGAGTAAGATGTACGGGTCTAATCATAGAGAATGACAGTGTTCTGCTTGTTGAATATGATGATAACGGAATTCATTATAACCTGCCTGGTGGAGGCTTAGAACAGGGTGAAACAGTTAAAGAGGGAGTAGCCCGAGAAGTATTAGAAGAAACAACCGCTGAAGTAACAGTTGGACCACTTGCTTTAGTCTATGAAATGGCTCCACACAATCAATCTGGTGAATATAGGGAGGAAGCTCCACATGGAATACATCTTATATTTGAATGTAAGTTAAAAGAAGGATCAACTCCACAACTACCTATTGAGCCTGATCTTCATCAGACTGCCGTAAAGTGGGTTCCTTTACATGACTTAGATTCAATTTTGCTGTTTCCTAACATCAAGAATGAGATTAAAGCCTATGCAGAGAACAAGAAGAATATAGAATTAGTAGAGGATCATCAACTTGAACGACAAGTAAAGTGATTAAGGGTAATGGAACTGAATCTCAGTTAGAAAGAGAAGAGGATGAATTCTTCTAACAATCATAAAAAATAATACTTCATAGGAGGAAGATTTGTGCTATCCCAAAATAATGGACTTAAGGACGATTGGAAGAGACTAGTTACTAATTGTGAAAGAAAATATAGTGGATTTAGTACTAATTTTAATGCTGGGATTGAGGAAGGTGAATGGAATAGGTATGAACTTCTATTTGACTTTAACTACCTGAGGCAATGAAGGAACTATACTCCTTATGTAACGGAGATAACGACACATTTATTGCAGGCTCCTTTTTGGGAATGAAGTTCCTGTCTCTAGATAAGGTCTATTCTGAGTGGAATAGACAAAAAGAGCTCCTTTCATCACTTTCAGCCGCAGACCTACAGAATATGAATGAACAATGTACGTCATTAGATCCTGGAAGGGTTAAATGTCACTGTTTAAATAATTTGTGGCTACCGCTTGCAGACGATGCGGGTGGAAATTACATAGGAATTGATCTAGACCCTGATGTAAAAGGGATTTCTGGACAAATTATTAACTTTGGAAATGATGAGAATGAAAAGATCGTCATAGCAGATAGCATTCATGAATTTGTGGCTTTTATAGCGAACGTTATTGAAAGTGATGAATGTGTCCTTGAAGAATTCGAGGGTGAAGAGGTTTTTGTCTTTGATGGTTATTGGCACGCACTTGATTATTTAAAGGCTAGAAGAACGTCAGGTAGTGAATATTCGTAACCTTCTTGATTCCTTCTCGTAGTATTAATTAAAGTCGTATTTGTTAGGAGAGATGCTAGCGATGAAAAGCATAAAACCTGGACGTGGACCATCTGCACTGGGCGGAATTGGCAGTGTAGTTGTTGGAGTATTAGGGGTATTTTGGACTATTGGAGCAGCCAGTATGGGGGCACCTAGCTTCTTTGTTCTAGCTGGTGTTGTATTTGTAGGTATTGCAATTGTTCAAGGTATCTATCACTTTAAAAATGCATCAGGGAAAAATCGTATGTCTCTATTTGATATTACTGATGCTAATGATGAACCCGATCCTTTAAATGAATATATTAATAATGTTAAGCAAGAAGATAAGCAAATCAATACAAGTCAGCCTGAGAGACTAGACAAGATCAATTTTTGTCCTTATTGTGGCAATAAAATAAGTGGGAGCTCCTATGTATTTTGCCCTAAGTGTGGGAAAGAGATCAGGAGTTAATCAGGATCTACAGCACATCAACTAGTTCGTCTCTATCGTTCTAACGAAAATAAATAGAATAGAAGGAGAATAGAAATGAATAAAAAGGTGCTTGTTACTGTTGCTCTAGTCATTCTTTTATTAGCAGGTAGCTATACATATCTAAAAGTAAACCCACGCTTAGTAGCTACACAAACTGGTTATACAACGGATAGACAAATTCAGGTGATTGGAGTTGGGAATAAAGGGTTATTCGGAGATATTCAAATTAAAGAGGTGCTTATAAATAACAATGTTGTACCTTCAAATGCAAAGCTTCAGATAAGCAATCCCTTAGTTGGGTTGACCGTTACTGATCGCTTTTTTAATGAGGAACAAAGTACAATTTTGTTTGAAGATTTTCATTCTGTATCACTCCAAACCGGGACTGTTCCTTCTGATCAAATCGTTAAGTTAAGAGAAGGTACCGCAACGGAGGAAGATATCCTCTATGCTATTTCAATCGTGCATGATAATCCAATTGAAGAGGTTACTATTAAATATCATCATCTAGGCATATCGCATAAAAAGACACTTTCACTTCACTGAGACTATTACATAGATGTAATTCTCTATTTTTTTATATGTTACTCTATCTTTAATCAACTTTGAAAGGAGAAAGTAAGTGGTTAGATCAATATTTTTGATAAAGGTTATACTAACACTCATTCTCCTAGTAGGCTGTTCAGAGGAGAAAAAGATAGTAGGTTATTGGGTAGGAGAAAGTGTAAGTCAGGTGGAAGGAATAGTTGAAGAAAATGAATTGTTGGAGTTTAATTATTTAGGAGTATTTAAGGATGAAATGATATTAAAGTACTTTTATTATACGACGCAGGATGATCAATTGGTTATGGTATTTGGTGAAAATGAAAAACGAGTGGGCTATGAGCTAATGGAAGGAAATCATATTGTAATTAATGAGAAGCTTTATGACATTGAGTTAAATAGAAGTAGAATGATCATAAGAAATGAGAATAATACGGAAATGAATTTTGTGAAGGGTGATGCAAGATAGTGATAGGAGTGAACTTATGAAAATAACCTCCACATCGATATTTTTATTGATCATATTAATACTGTCTGGCTGTTCTAAAGTTTTAGAACCTCCATATCAATACGGTAACAATCCGATAAATGCGGCAAATTTAGGTTTTGCTGCACAGGACAGAGAATGGCTTTACTATGTGAATCATGAAAATATGATTGCTAGGACCAATGGAACTGTAACTGAAACATATGATGATGCGTATGGTCGTGGACTTAATGTTACAGGCGATCCATATACTTTACTGGAAGCCCACATCATTATGAAGGGAAATCTGGCTTTTAGAGGGTGCACAAAGAAAATTCCGATAGTGTGGATCAGCTTATTGACTCATCTCGTATCAATTCCCCTATTATTGTGAATGATGGAAATGGTGAACATCAGCTGAGTCGGATGGATATAGATACTGGCGAGGAAAAAGTTCTTTATGAAGGTGAGAAATACTTAGGAAGTGGAAATAGAATGGGTCAAGATATACTCTTTATAAACTTTGGGTTTGCATCAGGAGAAGTGACTTCCCTTTACCAGAAAAAGTTTGGTAGCGTTGAAATAGAGCCTTTTAATTATTGAGAATAGTCCCTTTTGCTGACGAGGTTACGGATAGGGATAGTGCTAACCCTATATACAAACAACGGTGACAGATTAGTAGGAAAGCCATTAGAACAAGAAAATCAGCATGAATATTTAGAATACGTTTATAAAGGGTAGGAATACACATCTTGAGAATGATACACCTGCTGAGCCTTGGTCATTAATGATATCAACCCGATTTCAATTTACTTAAAAAGGTAGGTACTAAGATGGAGAAAAAACCAAAAGTTTTAATTCTTGGTACATTTCACATGAGCCCTTCTTCCGATTTGTATCAGACTGAAGTAGATAATCTTCAATCAAGGACAAGACAACAAGAAATCCGTGAAGTGGTGGATTTACTCAAACAATACAAGCCAACTAAAATAGCCGTAGAGATCGTTCCCGCAGAAGAGGAATCCCTAAATAAAAAGTACAGAGACTATACCACTGGAAGCTTTGAGCTTGAAATGAATGAAGTACATCAACTTGGTTTTCGTATGGCTGCTGAATTAAATCATGAGAAAGTGTACGCGATAGATTGGATGGAAAAAGGCGCGGAGAGACGTAGCGTAGGAGAAGTTTATGAATGGGCAAAAGCGAACCAACCAGAGCTATTCAGTAGCCTTTTTAACTGGCTGAAGCAAAAAGCGAATGATGAAAATAAGGAGTCAACGATACTCGATCTATATTGTAATTGTAATGAGCTTTCTGAAATTAAGAAACACCATCAGATGTATGTAAATATGGCGCGGATTAGAGAAATAAATAACTATGTGGGAATGGATTGGTTGATTTGGTGGTACCAAAGAAACTTAATTTTGTTTTCTAATATTGCTCGTTTAGCAACTAGTAGTGACGATCGCATTATGTTAATTATTGGTGCTGGTCATGTGCAGATTCTTTATCAATTTCTTGAGGAAAGTGGACTATTCGAGTTAGAGTCAACAATGAAATATCTTAAAAAGTCAGTATAATCCTTGGAGGAAATATTTCGCTTTAAATAGTCAAACTTCAAATTAGTTAATCTAATTTGGTGTAGCCGATTATAAAAGACATACCCAAACAAAGGGGGGATTCTTTGAGTTATCTACGGAGAACGGCTTTTATAAGCATGGTTCTGGGCTTCCTGTCTGTGAGTGTTTCTTTCCTATTTTCATTCGTAATAGGTGTGCTTTGGTTAGCGGATAGTTTTGCTGGGAATGATTATTTTGGCCCAATCATCTATTATTTTTGGGCTTCTCTTCCTGTGGTTATTGTAGCACCTCTATTATTTATCAAACAAATAGTTAAACTGAAGCATGCTGAATTAATAGTTGCTTCTGTCAGCACTGGTATCATCTATTCTTTTTTATCAATAACCCTATTAAATCAATACATAAACGTTATAGATTATTTACCTCCAAGACAAAGGCTGGTTTTACTAATAAAATATAGTGCTGAAGATACATCGATCATTTTTCTTGGATTAGTACTTTGTATATCTATCTTTTTGGTCGGAGCCTTATCAAGTATGAGAGCTAAAGTCTAAGGATGGCGTAACCGGTAAATGAAGATACGATAAAAAAGTTTTATGTACTGATATGATGAAAGGGTAGTGAGCCTTATGAATCTTTCTTCAAAAGAAGCATTCAGAGCCATGATATATTATCTAGAAAAATATTATAATAAAACAAAGTCAGATGATGTTGGAAGCCTTTTAAGAGATTTGAGTCAAGGACATGATCCTGAAATTGAAAACGGATGGAAGGAATCAATTCTAAAAATAAAAGATCCTAACCCTACACCTTGTTCTACACGATTATTTATAAATAGTGATATTATCTTATATCATAATAGGGATTATTTAGATACTTCCTTAACTGAGTTAGAGAATGAGGCATACAAGATTTACAAGATCGATGGTTCGTGCTGGAAGGATACAATGGATTTTCACCATGATGTAGCTCGAATTCTAGAATTCCCCTCTTATTATGGGGAAAATTTAAACGCTTTTAATGATTGCCTTTCAGATATATTCCCATCTCACGCTCTTTTGGCTTTAGTTTTTTTGAATTATGATGTGTTAGCAAGAATTGATTTTGACTTTAGTCGAGATGTCTTGGATATTATCCAGTGTCAATCTAGAAATGCAAGACTTCAAGGGACTCATCTGTGTTCATTAGTTCAGACAAATGATTCTTCTCTTATGTACAAAGAGCTTGGAGCTGTGGATGTACAATGGAACTCTGATGAATGGCAAGAGAGCAGTAGAGGTTAGCTACGCAAATCAAAAAAGTAGGTGGTGAAGAGTTTGAAATATTTTTATGGAATACTATCAATACTAGGAACGATTCTACCCTATTCTCAACTCGTTCCATGGATATCAGAAAATGGCTTTAATATTACACAACTAATTTATGAAGCTAGTGAATCTCGCATCGGAGCGTTTGCCTGGCTGGATGTGGTTGTAGCAGCTGTCGTTCTTATTGGTTTTATTTTATATGAAGGCATCAGAGAAAAAATGAAATACTTATGGCTTCCTATCATTGGTACGTTAACTGTTGGCGTTTCTCTTGGACTTCCTTTATTTCTTCTATTAAGGGAAATCCATTTGGAAAAGTCGGAGAGAAGAAGTATATAATAGTAAAAGTATAGGAAATAAGAACTCGAAAAAAATTATTCTTGATCGAGAAAGATGAACGTAGTAAAAGGAGATATTAATTAAAAAGCGTTGCCTTAATTAAGGAGCCATTCCTGTAATGAAGTAATTTGAGGTTTGAGTAGAAAAGCGCCACTTGGTATACTGGGAAACGTTCCAAGCAGAGAACAAATCCCAA